>DASXUF010000011.1 GCA_036504975.1 Candidatus Binatia bacterium
TTAAACTCAACATTGTGGATGAAGGTCGTGGTTGAATTCCAGTTTGAAGCCGTACTGGGAAAAACCCGCCGTACGGAATTTTAGAGAGGGAGGAGGACACGCCTGTTCCTGTATGGGTTCATGTGGTGCGCCTCCTCCCTAAACCTTCCTTCAAGCGGAGCCGGAAACGTCGATGAAAATGCCGTCCGGGTCGGACAACTGAAGCCGGCAATAGCGGCAAACGGCGATCAAGCTCGCTCGACGCTCGCCCTCTTCAGCCACGCCGATGGTTCTCTCGCGCATGGCAGGGTCGGACTCACGCAAAGCCGCCAGATCCTTCTTAAGCGCCTCGACGCTCTCGACCTCGAAGCCCAGATGCTCCAAGCCCGGCCTGTCGATGCTCGCTCCGGCGTAGTCGGTCATGCGCCAGGGCGCAATGACGAGCGTCACTCTGCCGTCGGTGAGATAGAAATTGGGATCTTCGAGCGCCTTTTCCTCCTCCTTCAAATCGAAGGAGTCGCGGTAAAAAGAGGCGATCGCCGTGGGATTCATGACGCGCAGCTTGAAGTGACGGATGCGCCTTGGCTGCTCGCGCGCCGCCTCCGCGTAAACGTCGCGCCGATTTTCCATCCCTTCCTGCGTGAGATCGAAGAAATTTCCCTCGGGATCGTGTGCGCCGAAGCTGGCGAAGGGGCGATTGGAGGGGCGCTTGAGCACCGTAACGGCCGGGTATCTTTCTTTGATCCGGGCGCAGGCTTTTGCGACGTCGTCGACGTCGATGCCGAAGTGGTGCAGCCCCGGAACATAGCCGGGCTTTCTGCCGATCACGGTCACGCCGACGTAGCCGTCGCTGATGCTGAGAGCGAGGTTTTTCTTGATCGCCGTTGCTTCTTCGGCGGAGCCCGGCTTCGAACGCTTCATCCCGAACACGGCTTCGTAGAATCTCGTCTCGCGCGGGAAGTCCTCGCTCACGATGGCGAGGTGTTGAATCTTGGCCGCCACGGTTATTTTCCGACCAGCTTCTTGAAGAAGCCTTCTTTTTCCAATTCGTCGAGCGTGCTTTCGTCGAGGTATTTGTTCACATTCATGTCTATCTTGGCTCCCGGAGTTCGCTGAGAGAGCAACTCCAACGTGTTGCGCAGGCCGACTTGGGACACGCGCGTAGGAAAGGAAAACTTTTTGGCGAAATACTGATAGGTCTCTTCGATCGCCTTGGGGTTCTTTAGTCTGAGCCGTTTCGATAACACCGCCAACCCCTTGTCCTTGCTGTTTATGAACAGGTAGGTTCCTTCGGCGTAGGCTTGCTGCAGCCGCTTGACCGTATCCCGGTTTCTTTCCAAGAACGAGCGGCGCGTCGCCATGGCGCTCATGGGAAAAGATGCTTCTTTCATTTCGCTCATGTCCGCGAGCGTGTGCATGCCGATTCGAAGCGCCTCGTTGATGTCGGGGTAAGACAGCACGGTGGCGTCGATAGCCCTGGTGGAAAGAGCCGCGATACGGACCACCGGATCTCCGGCGGGGAGAATCGTGACCGACTGGCGCGGCACGTTCCATGCTTTGAGCGCGAGGATCACCGCCGTTTCGGTGGCGCCTCCGACGGCGAGAATGCCGATCTTCTTTCCGGCCAGGTCCTCAGGTTTTCGGATCTCCTTTTGCGCCACAAAGTTGTAAGGAAAGGTATTGAGCGAACCGGATATCATCACGAGATCCGCGCCTTGATTGATCGCGTTGATGGCCGTCGCCGCGTCGACTTGGGCAAAGTGTATGCTGCCCCCCTGTAGAGCTTGAATCTGGCGGACGGAGCCGGGCACCAGGATAACCTCGCCGTTGAAACCGTATTTCGCCATCAGTCCCAGGTCTTTCGGTGCCCAAACGGGCGCCTGGAAGCCGGAGAAGCCGGCATAGGCGATGAGGTACGGCTCTTGCGCGGCGGTGGCCGCCGGGAAAACGGTAAAGAGAAGAAGAATGAGACGCGCCAACTTGCTCAACATTTCGTGTCCTCCGTGCGGTTACTTCCCGTTCCGTAGGGCCAATTGATTCTCGGATTCGACCTTTTTCATGTACTGCTTGCAGTCCGTCGCCGCGGGCACGACTTCGGAAATTACAACCAGATGGGGGAAACGATTCAACTTGGGATCCCTGATGAGGTTCCGCGGCTCGCGGCCTTCCTCCACGTCTTTGATGGCGGCGAGCAGCAGCTTGCGGCCGGCGACGATCGCTTTGTCGGAAGAGATCAGATGCTCCGCCGTTCTATCTTCCCTCGCTCCCTGGCTCTCCGTGGCGAAGGCGTCGTGCGCCTGAAAGTTGAGGCCCATGCCGGCAAACGTTTTTGTTTTCATCGACTCGCGGTCTTGTTGGAAGCGGTTCGCCGCATTGCGCGTCAGGGTATAATCGGCATTCAGCTCGAACCGGCTCCAATTCCTCAGCTCGTCGGATAGCGGTCTCTCCCGGCTGAACATGAAGATGTATTTCCAGTGGCAGGTATCGTCGATCGGCACGTGCCAGTGGACCGAGTAGCCTTCGCCGATGGTCGAGCCGCCGAAAGCGCCGGCGTTGGGAAAAATCAGGTTCGTGACGCGCAAATAGGATCTTTCGGCGCCGGCGGCGCGGATCGTATAGATTCGCAATCCGAAGTCGGTGATTTCCACGTCGATCGCCGGCGCGCCGTCTTTTCCCAACAGGGCATTGTCGCTCGCGTCGCTGCCCTGAACGGCTCTGCGACGCGGGATGTCGCCCTCGGCGAGCGATTGGTGTAAAAAAGAAAGATGCACGGGATCGATGTTCCCTTCGTTACCCTGCAAGTAATTGCAATGAATTAAAATCTTGGTCGCGGTCCGGTATTCTTCCGGCACCGTCAAGAACTCGTAGTTCGGCAACAAGGGCGGCTCGCCGGGACCGAGGTAGGCGAAGATGACTCCGCCCGACTCTTGGCAAGGATACGCCAGGTGGCAGATTTCGTCTCGGTGCGCTCCGCCGCCCGGCTCGCCGGGTTGTTCCAGGACGCGGCCGCCGATATCGTAAAGCCAGCCGTGGTAGAGACACCGGAGCCCGCCGTCCTCGACGCGGCCGTAACTCAGGTCCGTTCCGCGGTGCGAGCAATGAATCCCCAATAAACCGGGGCGGCCTTGATCGTCGCGGAAAAGCACCAAATCCTCGCTGAAGACTCTCACTTTGACAGGCGCTCCCGCTCTGGGCAGCTCTTCCGCAAGCGCCACCGGCTGCCAGTAACGGCGCATCAGATTCCCGCAAGGAGTGCCGGGGCCCGTTTGAGTGAGCAGGTCGTTTTCTTCCTTCGTGATCATTTCTTACCTCGTATCTGATTATTCCCCAGTCCAAATTAGGCGAAATCGTGCTTGGGCGTCAAGTCGAGAGGGTTCTGTTCAATCCTCAGGTATTCACCTGATTGGACATCCGAGCGGGTCGAGCTATTAATAATTATTTGAGCAGGAGAGGAGCAAACCATGCTGGCTTTACTCATTGCCGTCCTTTTCGGTTTGGCGATCGGTTATTTCGCGACGCAAAATACCACTCCGGTGACGATCCGGCTGGCCGAATATGCGCTGGAGGAAATTCCGTTGTATCTCGTCGTCGTGGGCTCGCTGCTGATCGGACTTTTCATCGCCTGGATTCTTTATATCGCCCAGTTTCTTTCGGCAAAATTGACGATCTACGGAAGAGACCAGGTCGTGAGAAAAACCCGGCGGACGGTGGCCGATCTGGAACATAGGGTCCACGAGCTCGAGGTCGAAAACGAACGGCTGAGGGCGCGGGAGCCTTATCCGTCCGATGAACGAGAGCAGGTTTATCATCGGCACCCTTCGGTCGCGCCTTGACCTTCGATCATCATCCATTCCGAGCGGCGTTCCGTCTGATTCCCGTGGCGCCGGCTGCGCCGGTGTCACGGTCGAGAACCTCTTGACCTCCGGTTTGAATCGTCCTAGATAATTAGACCGATCCTCTGACCGAGCGAAGCGCCGCATGAAACGTTTCCGCCGCATCCTGCATGCCACCGATTTCTCCACCGCGTCCAAGCGCGCCTTCGAGATAGCGGTCGAATTCGCCAAGCAAAATAGGGCGGAGCTGCTTCTGGTTCACGTGCTGGTGCCGCACGTCATCTATCCGCCGGATGCCGAGGCCGATCCTACATTCTACCTCGAGCTGGAAAGGACCACGCGGCGCCAGGCGCAATCTTCTCTGGACGCGCTGGTCGGCCAAGTCAAAAGAAGGAAAGTCAAAGTGAAGGGTCTTCTGCTCAGAGGGACGGCGCACGATCAGATCGTTCGCTCGGCCAAGAACCGCCGCGCCGACATGATCGTGATCGGCACGCACGGACGAACCGGCATATCCAAATTGCTCATGGGCAGCGTCGCCGGGCGGGTGATCTCCGAAGCCACTTGCCCGGTGCTGACGGTCCGGGGGAAGTAACGCGTCACGCCGCGCTTTCGATCCATTATCGATTGGTCCGCTTTCAGGCAGAACTCGCCTCGAAGGAGGCCCGCCGTGCGCTTATGACTCCGAACGCGCTTCCATTTGCCCTTGTTATCTGTTGTGCGCTCCTGGTGAGCATCGAGGCGACCGCTGAGGAGGCGAAGCGCATTTATTACGGCACCACGGCTTCGCCCGCCCATCTTCCAGTATGGGTCGCGAGAGACGCCGGGTTGTTCGCTCAGCGCGGCCTCCAGGTCGAGCCGGTGCAGGTTCGCGGCGGCTCGCTGATCACGTTGGCGATCATCACCAACGATCTGCCCTTTTCCGGCGTGGGCGCGGAGTCGGTCGTCGCCGCGCGCGCGTCCGGGGGCGACGTCGTTTTGCTCGCCTGCCCGATCGACGCCGATCCGGTTTACTTGATCGCGCGGCCCGAAATCAAAAGTCCCTCGGACCTCAAGGGACAGGCCAGCGGCGTGACGCGCTACGGATCGAGCACGCACTTTTATCTGAGGTCGGCGCTGAAACACGTCGGGCTCGACCCGGATCGAGACCTGATCGTCATGCAGTTGGGCGCGGGCCCGGAAATGGTCGCCGCGCTGGAAACCAATCGCATCCAGGCCGCGGCGCTCACGACCCGCTACGCGATTCCTTTTTTGCAGCGCGGCTGGCCCGTGCTCGTCGATTTGAGCAAGACGGATCTGGTTTATCCCTCTTCGTGCGTCGCCAGCAGCCGCGCCTTTATCAAGGCCCAGCCCAGGACAACCGAAGATTTTCTCCGCGCCTACGTCGCCGGCATCAAGCTCATTAAAAAAGATCATGCCTTTGCGGAGAAGTCTTTTTCCAAATGGCTCAGGGAAAAAGATCCCGTCATCGTGCAAAAATCCGTCGCCGCTTACGCGCGCCTCTTCAAGACGGCGCCCATCGTGCCGGACAAGGGAATCGAGAACGTCGTGAAAGACTTGCTGAAGACCCGGCCGGAGTTCAAAGAATATTTAGGATGGCCGGAGCCGTTCCGTGAAAACGGCCCCCTGGAAAAAGTTCTGTTGGAGAAGTAGATGAGACGGCGCCGGAGAATACGCCAAGCGTCCTCGTCTTCCGGCGGTCAGGTGAAGAGAACCGTGATCTGCGCGTGAATTTCCGCGGCCAAAGGACCGTCGGCGTCCTCCGTCAACGCGGACTGCCACACTTTGAGCGCCTCGTACTTCTTATCGACCGCCGCGTAGACGAGCCCTAATTTATAGCGCAGGAGCGAGTTGTCGAATCCGAGCGCCTTGGCCTGCAGGTAGTTGGCGATCGCGTCCTCATATCTCTGCCACTGGTGATAGAGAAGCCCGAGATTAAAATACGTCGGCGCATAATTCGGCTCGAGGCGCTGCGCTTCACGGAAAGCCTTTTCTCCCGCTTCGCAGTCTCCCAGGCGCTCGTGGCAGAGACCGAGATTGTGGTAAGCGGCGGCGTGATCGTTCTGGAGCGCGATCGTTTTGCTCAAGGCCTCGATCGCTTCCGCAAGTTTCCCCTGCTCGTACAGGGCGGTGCCGAGATTGTAATAGGCCTCGGCGTGCTTGGGATCGGCCTTAACGGCGCCGACAAAATGCTGAATGGCTTCATCGAAGCGGCCTTGCTGCGCCAGCGCGAGGCCGAGATTGTTGAGCGCGCCGGGATGGTTCGGCTTGGTTTTCAGATGCCTTTGAAAGGCGCCGATGGCGTGGTCCAATAATCCCTGCCCGCAATACGCGAGCCCCAACGCGTAATTCGCCTCCCCGTGGCCGGGGTCGAGTGCGACCACGGTTTCCCAATGGGCCAACGCCTTGGGAAAATCCTTTTTCTGGTAGTATGCGACGCCCAGATTATAATGGGTCGAAACCGACCGTGGGGCATCCTTCAAAGACAGCTCCCACTGGGAGATAGCCTCTGCGAGACGGCCTTCCTGCGCGAGCCGGTTCCCCTCGTAGTGGCTACGCAAAAGATCCGGTGCGCCGGCGCCGTCCCGCTTATCGATCTGTGGATGACTC
Organism: Candidatus Binatia bacterium; assembly: GCA_036504975.1. NCBI lineage: Bacteria > Candidatus Binatota > Binatia (SeqCode) > Binatia bacterium. The sequence goes on from DASXUF010000011.1 coordinate 6,420, forward strand.
ATATTGGTTAGGCAACGAAGCTGATGCTAACACTGAAGCCCGCGGCGTTGAGATGCAGCGCGCCGCGATAAGCCTGAAAGCCGGCGCGAACGGCGTCCGCCGTAGTAAGGTGCGCGAGGCTCGGCATGCCGACGGCGGCCGCTTCCCGGTTCTCCACCTTGGCAACGTTCATCTCGGCTTCGGCTTGAGTCTGGACCAAAGTTGTTCCGCCGTCGGAAGAGACCTGGCGATTCACGGCCAGCCGTCCGGAAACGTCGAGCTCGGTGTGACTGAGTTCCGCCTGCAATCCTTGTCCCTCGTTGGCGACGAGAGCGGCGGCCGACTCCTGGACGACTTTGCCGTCGAGCTCGAATACCCGGTTTCCCGCCGCGTCCACCGTGGCGACCACGCGGCCCTGGAAGCGCGCCGCATCCAGAGACGCGCGCTGGGTGTCCGTGGTCGCGCCTGCGACGGTTGCTTCGCCGTTTTGACCCTCGACGACTTTGCCTGAGGCGATCTCCTGGTGCGAGACGGTCGCCGTCACGCTTGAAAAATCGAATTCCAGTGTGCCTTGATCGAGCCGGAAGCTCGCGCGGAGGCCGGCGGCGGTTCTAATATCGACGATGACTGCTCCTTTGCCCAGGCCCGCGCCCACTTGCTGGGTGTCGGGCGAGTATTCGATCTGGCCCTGCACGAGTTGAGCGACCTTGGTCTCGCTTTCGACCAGACGCCCCTGGCCGTTCGCATTGACGGTCAGGTCGTCGGTTTCCGTCCGGCGCTCCTGCTTTGCATCAAACGATATGGCTCTCTGGCCGTCGGCGTCGACCCGGTTAAGCAGCTCGGCTTTCATCTCGGACTCGACTTTGGTGTCGATGGCCCGTTCCGTTTTCGCGCCGTTATTATCGGACACGACTTTCATCGCAAGCGCGACCGACTCTTCGCTCTTGATCTCAGTCTCGGCGAGAGTATCGCCGTTACTTTCTTTGGTGACGGCGGTGCGGGCGCTCGCCTCGCCGTTTCGGTTTTCGGAGGTCGTCGTGGTCGTCTCGCGGTCGATGGCCTGCTCGCGCACGAGCTTGCCGTTTCCGTCGAATTGCTCGACCGTGCCGGTGGTTACGACGTGATCCATGGTCGCGGCTTTGATCTCATATTCGGTGCGGGTCGAATTTTCCGTCTCACCGGGACGGGAAAGCGCTTTGGTCGTCTGCTCGCTCTGGCTCAAGCGGCGTGTGTCGATCGTGCGCGCCTCGGTCGTCGTGACCTGCTGTGAGCTGGCCTTGGCGGAGAGAACTTCGCCCTCGGCGCCGAGATTTTCCACCAGCGTCGCGCTCGTCGACTGAACATGGGTCTCGATCTCTTGATGTCCCTGGGAAGCATCCGTCGTTTCGGAGCTGACCTTGCGGAGAGAAGCCTTTCCCTCCTGGTGGACGGCCACAACAGTTTCCTGCTCGACCTGCCGGCTCGCGTCGCCGTGCGCCTTCACGTCGATCGCTTGTTCTTGTTTGGTGGTGACCGCCTGGCGGCTCGACTTGTCGCTCACCAGGTTGCCCAACGAGTCGTACACTCGCACGCGCGCCTCGGTCTCGGTCCGGTTCTGCGCCGCGACCGCGTCGCTGCGGTTCCGATCGCTCGTGCTCGCGATGTTGATGCTCACGCGCGTGGCGTTGCCGTTCTTAACAACGTTGCGCGTCGTGCTTTCGTTGTTGACGCGCGCCTCTTTGAAGTCGGCGTCCCGGTTGCCGACGTTGACCTGATGGACGTCGCGCTCCACGTTTTTGTAGACCGGCTTGCCGTTCACCTGGCCCTGGACCACTTGATTCGAGTGTTGGGTGACTTCGCGCCGGTGTTGCTGGTTGCCGTCGCCTTGACTGACCTGCTGGGTCGAGGTCTTAAGAGTTTGGCCGTCCTGCTGCGCCGACCGGACCGTCTGGGTATCGACGTGGGAGTGCACGCGACTCTCGAACCTCGCGCTCATGCTGGTCTGCTGTTGCAGCCTGAGGGCGCTCTGTACGGCGTTTTGGGTAAGATTTTTCTGGTTCGCGACCGAGCCGACGCCGTTCTTGCGGACTTTCTCCAGCAGATTGCCGGCGAGGCGAACGGGTTTGTAGTTGAATAACTGCGAGGGAAGATCGAATTTTGTCTTCACCATGACTCCTAACCGAGATTGTCAGGCAGGTTCGGAGGGGTTACCCTCCTGGCCTCTTGGCTTCCATCGGCAGGAATTGCCGCGGCTTTAGGAAAAATTTTCCCAGGGAAAGTTTTTCCTACCGACAGTAAAGAAATCGAGGGGTTGGGAGGCGTACCGGGAGAATCACCTAGAGCGAAAAGCGTTGGTTTTGGGCTCTTAATAGACGGTTTGACGCTTCAATCCTCGTTAGTAGAATGGGCGCGATCATCGCCAGACGCCCCGCTGGAGAAAGATTTGGTGAGAGAAGTGACGGAATGCCGAACGCAATCGAAGGCAGTATATTTAAAAAGTAGGCGCTTTTATTGGCGGTTCCGGCAGCCGTACCGTTGCCACGGAAACCGACTCGGTACGTTCTCCACCGCCTGAGGACCCCGGCCCTCCACCGCCCGCAGTCGGCTCCCCCGACCCTCGTGTTATCGGTCCGTTGTTTTCAGGAGACGTTTTTGGAGTGCCCCCGCGCAGATAATTGATTGCCCCGTTCTGACGCGCGTAATGGTGCCAGACGACGGTTAAATCCAACAACAGCGCCGCCAGCCACCATAAATAAAAGAAAACCGCCGCGCCCAGAAGAACGGGCCAAACCGAAGCGCCGGGCGGCGCTTTGATCAGCAGGTAGACGACGATGCTCAGCACGGCGATCGCGCCGGGAACGATAAGCGGGCGAACGCCGCGCGAAGGGTAACGCAAGCTTAACGCCGTCCCGGCGATCACGACCAGCGCCGCCAGAATCGCCAAAGGCCAGCCCGGGCCGAACGGCATATCGTAGCCTAGGAGCGTTGCTGCGTAGGCCGGGAGCGCTTCGATCATCGCAAGGGTGGCGGGCTCGATCTGCCAGGAAGACCACACGCCGGCCGCGAAGAGCAGCCCGGCGGCGAGTATCCAGCCTGGGGAACGAATCAGCCGCAGCACGCGAACCACGGCCGTAATGCCTGCAAGAAGCAAGCTCAGCGCCGCGACGTTTTTTAACATAGTCGCCGCGCCGAGAATGGTCGGCTCGCTTTGCCGCGGGATGCCTCGCGGTTCTTCGAGCGATCGCTGGACGAGCACGATCCCCGCGCGTCCGTCGCGGCTTTCGGGTCGGGAATTTGGCCGCCCGTTGTTGGAAATCGCCGCCGCGGCGCGCGCCGATTCGGCCGCGTCGGTGTGCGTCAGTGCGTTGTTCACCGGTCGGTATAAAAAGTACACGGCCGCAAAGATGATTGCGTAGACGAGCAGGTAGGGCAACGCGTAACTCGCCGACCGCGCCCAAAACTTGTTCGGCGGCGGTTTCTTATAGTTCTTTGGCTGATTCAAGACAACGTTTTCCATGAAGTGGCCGAAGACGTGATCGTCGGACCAGTAATCCACGTGGGCCTTGCCGGGCAGCGGGTAACGCCCGAAAGCGTGGTCTTTGACGGAGAAGTGCGACGGCCAATCCTTGTCCAGCCACTTCCGCGTTGCTTCGAGCTCATAGGCGATCGGATCGCCGTAGTCATAATAGTTGCGCCACTGGATCGGCTGTGCAGGCGAAAAGGCGGGATGCAACTTTTCCCAAAGCCTAGGCCACAGCAGCATGTGAATCTCGATGGCGGAGCCGATCGTCATCAAGCCCCGCACGTTTCTTATCCACGGGTGGGCCTTTGGATTGTCGAGCGCCTGCAGCAAGCCCAAAAAAGCGACGACCGTCCCCTCGCTGTGCGCGACAATGTATAGTTCGGCGCCGGGGTGTGCGGTGAAAATGTCTTTTATTCCTTTATGGAAGATGCCGACGATCTCGTCGCGTCGCTTGGAGAACTCCGCCACGACCTGCACGTCGTTTAGAAAATCGTCCAGCAATTTTTTGAGGTTGAACTTGAACACGCCGGCGCGGTCGGCGAGAAAAGTGAGGTTTTCAAGAACGAAGACGACGTCGATCAATTCATCGAGCGCCGCCTGGATCATCAAGTACTGCCTCGGCGTCAGCGGCGCATTCTTATTCTGCGCGTTGAGCGCGACGCGCGCCATGATGGTGCGCGCCCAACGCTTGGCTTCCTCCAGGGTGTAGCCTTCCTTGACGACGTCGCGCGGAACTCCGGCCCAGTACGCTTCCGCGAAGCCCAGGTCGGGCAGATCCGGATCGAGCGGCGGCTTGGGGATAAAAGCTCCTCCCGGATTATCGTGAAAGCGCCCGAGCGGTATGGCCAGCGGCACGTCGTAGAACGCGCATAGCCGATAGGCGACCGACTGAGCGGTTTGATAGGCGGTCTGATCGCCGATGCCGTGCACCGCGACTAAGATTTTTTCTTGCGCCATGACCGTCCGATGACATACTCCAAAACGGCCGGTCCAGGCAAGGAAAAAATAATTAGGAAATATCGCCTATAGGCGCGTCAGGGCGCGCTGGCGTCTCCGGCTATTTTCCTGCCAGGATTTCGTTGAGAAATTTCGTGATGGGTTGGATGTCTTTCGTTTCGGGATCGTCGATGTCGAAATATCTCATGCCGTCTTTGCGCCGCTCCTCAGGCGGGATGTGGTCTTTGGGCACATCGATCCGCCGCGAGTCCTGCGGATCGCCGGGCTGGCTCATGATTTTCTGGAATGCCGTTTGCCCCTCCCGGGAGAGAAACCAATTGATAAACACTTTGGCCGCGTTCGGATGCGGCGCGCGATTCAGGAGAGCCAATTGGCCGAAGCCGGAAGAGACCGACACGCCTTCTTTGAAATGGTACGGCTGGAATTGGTCCACGGGGAGTCCCTGGTTTCTGGCCTTTATCACACCGGAGCCCTGGCAAGGAATGCAGAGAACCACTTTGCCCGTCGCCATCCAGTCTACCGCCTGGCGCAAATCCGCCGACATCGTCACGTCCATTTCACCGTAAAGGCGCTTGATGTACGCCGGCCCGAGCTGCGGGTGGTAATAAAGATACTGCCACCCGAGTCCGGCGCCTCTCACTTGCCTTAGGTCTGCGGCGACAATCTTTCCCTTCAACTTGGGATCGAGGAAATCCCAGTAAGATTTGTAATTCTTCGGGTTAAGGAGATTGGTGTTATAGCTCAGCCCTCCGCCGGCGGAGACGTTGCCTTCGTAGACGAAGACGTACATGCCTTCCGGGTCCACGTATTTGTGCTTCCCTTCCCACCACTTGGACTCGTCTAATACTTCGGGCAGGATCAGGGCGCGCCTGATCGGATCGAGCATCTTTCCAAGATAAAGAGTCTGGTGGAGTGAGTTTCCACCGCCGTTGTAGACGTCGGCCAGGTACTTTCCCGCTCTCCTTTCGGACGCGATGCGCGGGGCGAGCTGAGTTCCGGATCCGGTCACCGTCACGACTTTGATTTTAGGATAGGACTTCTGAAAAATTCCCGACTCGATGATCGCCTCGTAGCCGGCGACGTAGAAGCTGACCTGCCCCTCCTGCTCGGCTGCCCGCACGGTCTTCTCCCACTCCGCTTGCCAGTTGCCCTTTGTCTCCGCCGCTGAAACCCGGGATGGATGGAAGAGCGATTCCAAGAGCAAAAACCCCAGAGCGGCGAAAGTTTTTAGCGCGTTTGTCATCGGCTGCCTCACTACTTCTGTTCCAGGCCCTGCATGATCTCTTTCGCCAGTTTGAAAATCGGCGTCATGTCGGCGTATTCGCTGCGGGAGATATCGATATAGGTTCTACCCTCCACCATCCGATTGTCGGGTGCAAGCATCTCTTTGGGAATATCGATTCGCCGGGAGTTCGGCGGGAGCTCGCCGTAAAGATCGTTCGAGCTTTGCAGCGCGATCTGTCCCCGGCGCGAGAGAAACCAGTTGATGAAGACCTTCGCCGCGTTCGGGTGCGGCGCTCCTTTGACGAGACCGATGGAGCCGCCGCCCGTGGTCAGGCCCTGTCCTTCTTTCCACGTGCCGTCTTCAAATTCAGCCACTGCGAGCCCTTGCGTTTTGGCGCGCTCCAGACCCCGGCACCCGATGCAGAGGGCGTGCTTTCCTTTGGCCAGCCAATCGACGATCAAGCGTCTGTCGCCGAAGGCGACGTCCATCGTCGCATAGATCCGCCGGATCCACTCCGGACCGATCTGCGGGTGAAAGTAGAAAAACTGGAGCGTCGCTCCAAGGCCGGTTTCGGTCAGCGGCTGCGAGCCGATCTTTCCCTTCCACTTGGGATGGGCGAGATCCCAATACGACTTGAACTCCTTGGGGTTCACCAAAGTGGAATTGTAAGAGATGCTTCCGCCGCCCGGATTGGCGATGTAAACGAAGATGTATTTCCCTTCGGAGTCCGTATAGACGTGTTTTCCTCCGTACCACTTCGATTCATCGACGACCTCGGGAAGGATCAGCGCCGGCGGGAAAGAGTCCAGGGCTTTGCCGCGATACAGCAGGTTATAGTTCGAGTTGGCCCCGCCGCTGTAGATATCCGCTATCGGCTTGCCCGACCGTACCTCGGCGAGGATTCGTAGCGCCAGTTGATTTCCGGTTCCGTTGACGGTGACGAGCTTGATCTCCGGAAATTCTTTGCTGAACTCGGCCAACAGCTGGGGTTGGCCGTACCGCCCGACATAAAGATTGAGGCGCCCTTCTTTCTTGGCCGCCGCTAGCGTCCGGTCCCACGCCGCTTTCCAATCCGACTGCGCCGAGCCGCTTTCGATAAAGCCTAAAACTAAAAGGATGAGAGCCGCAGCACTCCATGCCGGCAGGGTATTCGGTCTTGGAGAACCAAGCATTTCTCCTCCTTGCAGCGGCCGGGCTCGTTAAGAAGACGAAAAGCCCCTCGTGATGATCGCTCTGCCGGAAAAAGTCAGCAGTGTCAATGCCACAATCAGCACGACTCCCAGGGCGGAAGCCGCGGCGACGTTTTGCTCTTCATCCCACAGATGCCAGAGCATGACCGCGAGAGGGCGGTTGGCGCGGCCGGCGAGCATCAGCGGGACCGAGAAGGCGCGCACCGCATGCGCCGCAACCCAGATCCAGGCGGCAATGAAAGCGGGACGGATCAAAGGGAACGTGATCTGCCACAGGATACGCAGCCGGCTCGCCCCGCTCACTTCTCCCGCCTCCTCGAGCTCTTTATGGATCTGCATGACCGCGGCGTTGGTGGTTCTGGAGGCGAAGGAGACGTACTGAGTAACGAGCGCCAGGACGAGGATCCATACGGTCCCGTAAAGCCCCAGGGAGCGGAACGGCGGCTGCAGGTAAAGAAAGATAAAGGAAAGCGCGATCACCACGCCGGGGATCGCGTGCGACGCGAAAGTCAGCCCGTCGAGAGCCATGGAGCCTCTGACCCGGGCGCGCACGACCAGCCACGAGACGGCAAAAGCAAGCCCCACGGTCGCTGTGGCGGCGCCTAAGGTCATGATCAAAGTATTCCACGTCGCCCTGAGGATGGCGGGTTCGGTGAAGATCAACTGGTAATTTCCCCAGTGAAGGCGCGTCAGCGCCGCGCGCGACGGCGGCTGGTAAGAGGGAAGCAGCGAGGTCCAGACGAGCACTCCGAGCGGAAGGACGACCGCGAATAAAAAGTACAAAATGAAAAGCGCGAGCGCGGGATAACGCCAGCGGCCCAGCTTGATCCTGTGCGGCCGGTAGCCTTTGCCGGTCACCGTGGCGAATCGCTCCGACTGTCGCACCGTGGCCCGTTGATAAAGGTAAACCAGGCCGAGCGAAAGCAGAAAGTAGCTCGCCGCGAACGCCGCGCCCAGACCATAATTCGGGATGGCGTCGCGCGTAGAGATATAGATCATCGTGCTGTAGACGTAGATCCGGCCTGGAAGGCCGAGCACCAGGGGAGCTTCGAAAGATTCCATGGAGGAGGCAAACTCATAAAGAACCGCCGCCAGCAGGGCGGGGCGCAAAACCGGCAAGGTCACCCTCCTCAATGTCGTCCAATGGTTCGCGCCCGAGGCGAAGGAGGCTTCCTCCATCGCCGGGTCCATGATGCGAAAGGCGCCGACGATCATGAGAAAGACCGTGGTGACGCCGCGCAGGCCGTCCAGAAAGATCATGCCGCCGAGAGAGTAGATATTGATCGGCCCCTCGGAAAGCTCCATTCCCAAATGGGACAACGCGTCTCGGAAAAAGACATTCAATAGTCCGCTCTTCGGCAAGAAGAGAAACACATAGGCCATTGAAAAGAGCAGGCCGGGCATGGCCAGAGGAATCAAGAGGAGACTCCAGCAGAGGTTTTGCAGCGGCATGTCGGTCCGCTCCAAAAGCCACGCGAAAAGAACCGCAATGATTGTCGTGATCGCCGTGCCGCCAACGGCAAAAACGAGCGTGTTGAAAATCATCCGGTACGTTAACGGGCTGGTGTAAGCGACGAGATAGTTTTTCAAAGTGAATGGACCGGGTGCGGCGGGATGGCCGGCGCGGAAGCTGTTCAGGACCATCTGCCCGAGCGGGATGACGATGAGCCAAAGAAGAATCAAGACGACGCCGGCAAAAAAAAGCGTCGTGACGCTCGGCAGTCTTAGCCGCATGCTTAACGCACGACCGGGAGACCCACGGCTTCGAGAATCTCTTTCAGAATCTCATCCGCCTTGGCTCTCCATTGCGGCTCGTACCACGCGACCTTTTTTCCTTTGATCAGCTTGGCTGCCTGCGTGCTTGGGAAGAGAGGGCTGCCGCTTCCCTCGACCTCGTCGAGAACCTTTTGTCCCTCATCCGTAATGGACCAGGCCGTCCAGAGCCGCGCCGCGTTCGGGTGCGCCGCTCCGCGCGGCACGAAAACCACGTCGCCGAGGCCCATGGGAACGGGCTCGGCGACGCGGAAAGCGAGATGGCCCTGATCGCCCGAACGCATCTGTTCATAGTAGGTCGAATAAAACGAGCCGCAAACGATGGCGTACTCGCCGAGCGAGAGCTTGGTCATGGTTGCGGTGCGGTCTTGCTCGAACTTTGTGCCATTCTCGGACAGGCGGCGCGCATGGGCGAGAGTTTTCTCGCGCCCCCATACCTGCGGCTGCCAAAGTATTTCCAGGTGGCGCGGCCGGCTGTCCATCGCAATCTTGCCGCGATACTGGGGCGATACGCAATCTTCCCAGTTGAGCTTCGCGCCGACGGCATCGGGAATGACCTTGCGATTGTAGGCGATGCCGTAAAGCTGAGAGCGGTAGTTGATGCCGACGCCGTCCTCATGGACGTGCTGCGGCAGCACGCCGAGAGAGCGCCAGTCGATCTTCTCGATGACGTTCGCTTTGAGCGCGATCGGCACCTGGGTCTCGCTCAAAACGGTCACGTCGTAAGAGATCTGCCCCGCCGCCAGCTCGGAAAGAACCCGCTCCCGCTCGCGCGAGCCGCCGACGCGCTCGTAGTCGACCTTGACGAAAGGATAACGGGACTGAAACAGCTCGACGATCTTCTTCGCTCCAGGCTTGCCTCCTTCTTGCCATCGAACGGTGAGCCCAATCTTTGCTTTGCCCTCCTTCTTGGCTCCCTCGGTAATCTTGTCCAAGCCCTGGGCGAGAGCCATAGCCGGAACAAGAAAAAAACACGCAATCCATAGAAATCGACGGCCGTTCATCTTATTATCCCCCGTTCGATTGCATCAGCGCTTGAGCTCGACGCGAACCCGAGTCTTGTCGGGATCCATGACGAGTTTGTAATCGGAATCCGCGAGCCGGTCGATCTTGTACCATTGGACCAGCCGCTCGGGGAGCTTGGCGATCACCGTCCCGTCGTTCTTCTCGTATTCGCAGTTCATGCGCAAGAGCGAGCCTTTATTCCAGTCTTCGAACAGCAGGGGAGAGACGCCGAAGGTATCGCGGTTCATGGCATAGACGAAGATATTTTTCCCGAGCCCCTTGGCGCTCAGCGCGTCGGCCGGAATCTTGAGGTGAACGTTCGACGCCGCGTTTTTGACGTACGCCACGCGCCGGCCGCCGCTCGACTCCGTTCGCATCGACAGAAAAATCAGATCTTCCTCGGCCGTATTGGTGAATCCGTAGTGGACGCCGGCCGGTATCAGGACGCCCTGATTCGGCAGCAAAGTGGATTTTCCAGATAGCCCTTCGACGGTCAGCTCGCCTTTGAGAACGAACAGGATCTGATCGGAATCGGGATGCTGGTGGATGTGGGTTTCGCCGCCCCGGGGCTTGGTTTGGAAAACGGCGACGAAGCTATTCGGCGACCTGGCCATGTCGGTGCGTCCGATCACGGCGTCGCTCTTTTTCAGCCACTCCCTCACGTCGAACGTCTGCACCTCGTCGGTCATGGTTTTTGGGCTCTCTTTCATCTTCTCTTCTCCTTCCTTAGGTCTGTTGTCCGTAGCCGCGAATCAAAGTGCTATTTACGTGCATAGAGCCCGTCGATGAAGCCGGAGTCGTCCAGCTCTCTCAAGAAGTGCAGGTCCCAGAGCGAGACCGGGCTCAGCTCTTTCGCCTTAGGATCCTTCATGCAGCAAAGCTCGTAGGCGTTGGCGATCGCCTCGTGGTCGGGATAGGGCTTGGCGAGGAGCTTGGCTACGCTATTGTAGGTGGCGTTGGATTCCGGCACGCGCCGGCGCAATCCGGCGAGAATGCGCTCGGTTTCCTCGCGATGCTGCCGCGCATACGCGATGCCCATGACGAGCGCCTTTACTAGGCGCTCGGCCAGACGGTCTTTGTTCTTGAGGGTGGTGAGGGTCGAAGTGAGCGTCGGACCGTTGACCATCGGCAGGCGGCCCAATTCCAGGACGTGAAAGCCTTCCTTTTGAAATTTTTCCGCGGCGCCGGTCGCCATGGCGGCGTCCGCTTTGCCTTCCTTCACCGCTTCCATCTGCTGCGCGCGAAATTCCTCCGACATGATGTCGGCGATCTCGACCCACTTGACGTCATCCAGCCGCAGCCCCGCTTTGAGCACGTACATCATGTGATTGCCGCGTATGTGGTTGTAGCCGCCGCCTTTGTCCGTCACCGTCGTATCGGCCAGCCGTTTCCCTTTAAGCTCAGCGATCGACTTGATCGGCGCGCGTGAGATCAGCTTGTCGTTGACGCTGTTGGACGGCGACGCGAGCGAGACGATCGGCTTCCGCTTCGCGACCAGCCCGTAAGGAGAGATGTGGTTCCCCGAAACGTATTGGACCGTGCCGTCGAACAGCGCGGCTTCCGCGACCGAGGAGCTGTCGCAGTATTCGAAGCTCGCTTTGACGTTTAGCTCCTTCCAGATTCCGGCTTTTTCGACGACTTCCCACACGGGCAGGTGGGTATGCGAGCGATAGAATGCGTGGATTTCGAGGGGCTGATAGTCGGACATGAGGTACTCCTTTTTTTCTCGTTGGTTTACTTATTTTTTGGCCCGCAGCTCATTGAGTAGTTTGGTGACCGGCTCCGGGTCCTGAAAACCGGTCACGGTGTACTTCTTGCCCTCTTCGCGTCGCCCGGTGCGCAGCACGTTGTCTTTCGGAATGTCGTTCCGCATCGAGTCCGAAGGCTCGACGACCTTGTTGTTCATCACGTTCTGCCAGACCATCTGGCCCTGGCGCGAAAGAAACCAATTGAGGAAGAGCCCCGCGGCGTTTGGATTCGCCGCCTTGTTGATCAGCGCGAGGCCGCTGTTGCCGCTCGTGCCGATCTCGGCGCCGGCCTCCTTGAGATGCTTATGCTCGAATTCGCTGACCGGTACGCCTTGCTTGCGCGCGGCGTCGGTGTCGGCGCAATCGAGGCAGAGAATAAATTTGCCGGCGCCGAGCCAGTCGGTCGCCTGGCGCCGCTCCTTGGATACGACTAAATCCATTTCGGTCCAAAGGCGACGGACGAATTCCGGTCCGAGCTGGGGATTGTAATAGTACCGGATCATGTTCGGCGAGCCCGTCCCCGGCCTTTCGAACAGGGCGATCTTTCCCTTCCACTTGGGGTTCAGAAGGTCCCAGTAGGAGCGAAACTCATTGGGGTCAAGCAGCTTGGTGTTGTAGTAAAGCCCGAGCCCGGCGACGCTGCCCTCGAACATGAAAACGTACTGGCCTTCGCTGTCGGCGTAGTGGTGCTTGCCGTTCAGCCATTTCGATTCGTCGACGACATCGGGCAGCATGAGAACGGGCTTCAACGGGTCGAGCACGCCGGAGCGCTGGAAATCAAAGAAGGCGCGCCCGCCGAGGCCGCCGCTGTAAAGGTCGGCGAGATATTTGCCGACCCGGCGCTCGGCGGCGATGCGCGGCATCAGATCGCCCACCCGCCCGCTCACCATCACCGCTTTGATGAACGGAAACTCCTTGGTGAACGCAGCGACGATGTCGGGGTGGGTGATTTCCTGATCGCCCCACAATCGTACCTCGCCCTCTTTCTTTGCACCGGCAATGGTGTTCTCCCACGCCGCCTTGGCGTCGGGCTTCATCTCCGCCGCTTCGACGCCGCACCAAGACAGGACAAAAATAAAAAGCGACGCTAACGCTATAATCTGCTTCATAATATCTCCCATGTTGGGCGCCGAAATCTTTGCTCAACTCTTTATCTCGAAGTAGCGCCGACGGTCAAGACGAAATATGCCTTTACTTGTGATAGCATGTTTGTGATAATCCGCTGTGTCCTGGACTCTACTGCAGTATGAAGACAGCAGAGGGGGCCGTCCCGTCGATGAATTTTTAGCGGCGCTATCCGAGGATGACCGCGGAGCTGTTAAGGCCAAACTTTTCTACTTACAGGAGCGCGGGAATGAGCTACGAGAGCCGCTTTCTAAGAATTTGGGCGGAGGATTACTCGAGCTAAGAGTCAAATCCTATCGTCTGTTTTTCTGCTTCAAGCCCGGGAACAAAATTGTTTTGCTCCACGCTTTCGCCAAGAAAAGTCAGGGCACTCCGTGGAGAGAGCTGGAACTGGCGAGAAAACGAATGCAGGAGGTCGTAAGATGAAAAAGGGAAGAGCCGTAGCATTAGATTTAAGACTTGACGCCGAGATGAAGAGCCCACGATTCGCCGCCGCGTTTCAAAAAGAGCTGAGCCGGACCCAGTTGGCAGACCAGATTGCTGAGTTGAGAGAAAAACGCGGTTGGACTCAGGCTGATCTTGCACGTAAGGTCGGAACGACTCAATCGGGAATCGCCCGCCTCGAAAATCCAAGCTATCGAAATTATTCTCTCAAAACCTTGGAGAAGGTCGCTCAGGCCTTAGGCGCGAGACTGGTCGTAGGCCTCCAAGAAGTCGGCCGCCGCGCAGCCTAGGCTGCGCGACAAGAAATTACGGTCTTGCGGGACGTTCAAGAAAAAATTGAGTTAAGTGTATTCAAAGAGTTCGCTGAAGTCTGTTCCTACAAAATTAGGTCTGATTCGATTGAAAAGCGTGCTGAGCCTGAACCGGATATTTTGTGCGAACTCGTAGGGGAAGGCTCCGTAGCTTTCGAGTTGGGCGAAATAGTCGACGAGGTCTTCGCGAGGCAAGTAGAGGGAGAGTATAAGATACGTAAAAGATTTGACGCGGCCTCGAAGAAGTTCCCTGCATTGAGAAGCAGTCTCGCAGACGCGCTTGTTTATATCGAGTTCTTTGACGAAGTATCCCACCGAATGAGGTTAAACAGCATTGAGCCGATCCTAGAATTTCTTCATTTTCTAGAACCATGCTTTGAGGGAGACGCTCCCGTATGGAAACATGCTCAGCTGGAGAAAGTAATTAGAGGTATCGAAATCAATCGAGGCCTTTTCAAGGGGCCCGTTTTCACACTTGCTAAATTTGTAGAGGACATTAACCGGTCGTTAGACCTTTTGCAGAAAAAGTTTGCTAAATCATACGAGACGGGAGCCCCTGTTGACCTTCTCGCATACTTTCTTCGCCAATCGCCGAGTCGTGACAATAGGTGGGTTGAAGACGTGCGAGGTTATGTCGCGAGGAAGCTAAACGGTTCAAGCTTCAGGCGAGTGTGGATTTATAATCGGTTTGACCGAAAGATCGTGTACGTATTTCCTGAATTATAGCTTTGTTACGGTCAACATCGAAAGAGTTTGCCATCTAAGAACGGAGTCTTCAAATTCTCGGCTAGTTCCCTTTCCGACCCTCCTGATACAATCGATCGATAAACCCCGAATCGTCCAGCTCTCTCAAGTCGTGGATGTCCCAGAGCGCCAGCGGGCTCAGCTCTTTCGCCTTGGGATCTTTGTGGCAGCAAAGCGTGTAGGCGTTCACGATGCCGCGAAGATCGGGATACGGCTTGGACTGAAGCTTCGCCACGCTGTTATAGCTCACCCATCCGGCCTGCGGTTCTCTCCGCTTCAATCCTTCCAGAATCCGCTCCGTCTCTTCGCGCCGCGTGCGCGCGAAGTGAATGCCCATCACCAATGCCTTAACCAGGCGCTCGCCGAGGCGTTCTTTGCGTCTTAGATTCGCGATCGTGCTCGTGAGCGTCGGGCCGGTAATCATCGGCAGCGGCTCGAGATCGAGAACGTGGAATCCCGCCTGCGTGTATTTCTCCGTGCTGCCGGTGACGAACGTGGCATCGGCTCTGCCGGATTTGAGTCCTTCCAACTGCGCCGTCCGGAATTCCGCCATCGTCTCGCACAGCTCCACCCATTGAACCTCCTCCAAACGCAGGCCGCCGCGCATCACGTAGAGCATGTGGTTGCCGCGCAGATGATGGTAGCCGCCGTGCGAATCGACCAAGGTCGTGTCGCCGATCCGTTTCCCGCGCAGATCGGCGACCGATGCGACAGCCTCGCGCGAGACGAGCTTGTCGGTGACGCTGTTGGAAGGCGAGGCCAAACAAACCATCGACTTGCCGCGCGCGACCAATGCGTAGGGCGTGATATGGTTTCCCGAGACGAAATCGACCTTGCCGCCGAACAACGCCGCTTCCGCGATGGTCGAGCTGTCGCAGAACTCGAAGCTGACTTTCAGACCGACCTGATTCCAGATGCCGGCCTGCTCGATGACTTCCCAAATCGGCAAGTGCGTGTGCGACCGGAACAGACCGCGAATCTCGATTGGCTGGTAATCTGACATGTTTCCTATTGCCTCAGCCCGCAACCCAAAGACGCTGCTTCTCGCGCCAAGACGCCAAGACCGCAAAGAATTTTTTCCTCTTAGTGCTCTTCCTTGGCGCGCTTTGCGGCTTTGCGCGAGTCATTTTGTCGACTGTTTTCCGCTGGCTCCCTCTTCATTATTATTTCAGGACTTCGTTGAGGAGCTGTTGCAGCGGCTTGGGATCGAGAAAACCGACGACGCGGTATTTTCGGCCTTCGGCGCGCCGCGCTTCGGGCAGCACGTCGTCTTTGGGAATATCGGTCCGCATCGAATCCGAAGGCTCGACCTCTTTCGTGTTCATCACTCTCTGCCAGACCATCTGGCCCTGGCGCGATAGATACCAGTTGATGAAGACGCGCGCCGCGTTGGGATGGGGCGCTTTGTTGATCAGCGCGAGGACGCTGCTGCTGCCGCCGCCGATCGTCGCCCCTTCTTTTATTTGCGCCGGCGGCACCTCGGCGATCGGCAGGCCCTGCTTCTGCGCGAGATCGATGTCGCGGCAGTAAAAACATACCGGAAACTTTCCCGTCCCGAGCCAGTTGGTTCCCTGGCTCCGGTCGCGGAAGAGTATGATATCCATCTTGCCCAGGAGCGTTTTCAGAAACTCCGGTCCCACATCGGGGTCGTAGTAGAGCATCAAAACCGGCGTCGGCAGCGCGGCCCCGCGCGGGTCCATCGCGAGGATTTTGCCCTTCCACTTCGACTGCACCATGTCCCAGTAAGACGTAATCTCATTCGGGCTCATGAGTTTCGTATTGACCGAGATCCCTGTCGTGGAGACAGAGCCCTCGAAGAGGAGGATGTGTTTGTTCTCGGGATCTGCATACCAATGCTTGCCGCCGTACCACTTCGTCTGATCGGTGACCTCCGGCAGGATTAACGCGGGGGCGATCGGATCGAGCGCCTTTGCCAGATAGAGCGTGCGCGGAGCGTTCGGTCCGCTCGCGATGATGTCGGCCAGATATTTATCGGCGCGTCTCTCGGCCAGAATGCGCGCCGTCAGATCCGGCGCCCTTCCCGTGACCGCCGTGACTTTGATCTCGGGGTACTCTTTATTGAAGGCGGCGATAATATCCGGGTGGCTGATCTCCGCTCCGCCGTAGGCCGCGAGTTGGCCTTCTTTCTTCGCCGCCTCGACCGTCTTCGCCCATTCGTTCATCCATTTCTCCGCCTCCGCGGCAAAGAGCGGCCGAGCGCCCGAGAGCCAGAAAAGAAAAGGTAAGATGAGGAGAATGGCGGCCACGTGCGCTCATTACCAAAGTCCGCTCGGTCGCGCAATGGCCGCCGGTAGATGGGTAGGTGGTATTTTCACTGCCTTGATCGGATGGTCGATGCCGCGATATGATTCTATAAGTCGTTGTTTTTATAAGGTTATAATTCTATAGATTTTTTTTCTGAATTTGTTAGTATATAAACTTCATGATGTCTCTAAAGAAAAAGAAAATTATTTCAAGAAACAAGACAGGTGAAAAGCCCCGGTCAAAAAAGAAGAGTCAGTATCAAACTGATATAGTGGAACCGGCAGACCGATTAATTCGGCTTTTAGAAAATCTGGAACGGAAAGAAGTCAGGTCTCGTAAATCCGCATAATCTCTTTCTCGTCAATTCCTAGAACCTCTGCCCATTTTTTCGCTACTCGTTGCCTGGCACGTTTACCGTAAATGTTAGCTAAAAGTGTTTTGACTATTATTCTCGTATCTGCACCTCGATCCCTAAGCCGCTGAACAACTTCTCTCCGCGCCTCCAGGAGCTTCTCAGGGTAGCTACTATGCTCCAGATTTCTGATTAACTCACCTAACTCCGCCGGAGTTAGGCTTTTAACATCGACGTTCCAAAAATCCGGCTTGTCCATCGGATGTGACTCTCCTATTATCTTATCAATTGATACAGCGGCCCGTACTTTACGTTTTCGACATGCCCGCCTATACCACAGACCCATATGGGGGTGGTATGGGATGGCCCTACGTCACAACTACCGGGTAATGAATTACCTAGCGGGGGGCGCTCATTAGAGTTATATTCAGGAAATCACAAAACAGCCGGAGGTCCGCTATGATTCCATTGCCTCAAGAGATCGAAGAATACGCCGAGCGGCATACGCGCGCGCTATCCGACCTTCACGCAAAGGTGTGGAAAGAGACGTATGAAAAGCAGAAGTCGCCGAAGATGATGGTGGGGCCGCTCGAGGGTGCGTTTCTCCGCCTGCTCGTTCGGCTTACCGCCGCCAAACGGGTTCTGGAAATCGGCATGTTCACGGGCTACAGCGCGCTGGCGATGGCGGAGGCGCTCCCGGACGACGGCCGGCTGATTACCTGCGACGTCAATCCCGAGACCACGGAAATCGCGCGCCGCTATTTCGCTTCGAGTCCGCATGGCCGCAAGATCGAGGTCAAGCTCGGACCGGCGCTGGAGACGCTGAAAACTCTCAGCGGCCCTTTCGATATCTGCTTCATCGACGCCGATAAAACCGGCTACGATGCTTACTGCGACGCCTGCATCGATCTCGTTCGGCGCGGGGGGCTTATTGTCCTGGACAACATGATGCAGAGCGGAAAAGTCTTGAATCCCGCCGACGAGAGAGTGCGCACGATCGCGGCCTTGAACGACCGAATTCAAAAAGACGAGCGCGTCGAAAACGTGTTGCTGCCGATCCGCGACGGCATCATGCTGTGCTATAGGCGCTAATTGAGATGCAGTTTGGATACCGAAGAGGAGGCCGACTTCCGGTTCGCAGGGCTCGACGATGAAGTACGCGCCGCCTTGCCGTCGAATCGGTGGACCGGAAGGGAAGCGGAGCCTGATATCGATTCGATTCGAAGTTATGTCTGTGAGGATCAAAAATCCGACGCGCACATCGATATCATGGCTCGAAAATCGTTAAAAGGACCGGACTCTTACATGATCTCGATTTTCGCGTGGACCTACTAGACGTGCCGTTTCTTTCACCAGATAGCAACCCTATTTTCACGGGCTTCATTAAGAGGACTCGAGTCGGCGATTTCTCCTAGAACGTTTCTGATGCGCGTCTCCGCTCCCCAGTCGCTCCAGTAGACGTCGCGGACGGGCAAGACCCATAGCGGCGACGGGCGCTGTTTTGGAAGGATCTCCAATAACCCTCTGGAAAGATTTACCGGTTGCATTCGCAGGTAAAGCTCTTTCAACAGATCCCTTGTGGACGGTGTGGCGATGGTTCTCTGGATCCGCTCAAAGGAACTGTGAAGAAAGGGAGCGCTTCTCCTCACCTGGTTGAGAAATGTCTTGGTTTTAAAGACTACGACCAGCGTGTTCCACAGCCCGCCCCGTAAGACGAGCTCGCGAGCGACAGCGGGTTGCGGCTTTTCAATGATTCGGCATACCTCGCGAACGCCGAGCGCGATCGGGCCGCGCAGTTCTTCTCCCGGCACGATATAGCCGTATTCCGGCTCCGCCCGGTTTGGCGCTACTCCGAGCAATACGATCTTTGCGGGCTGTTGCTCGACCAGGCGAAACGCCGCGTCGACATGGGTCATGAAGCGATCCTCTTCACGAACGAAATGGTCCGATGGAAACACAGCGACGGTGGAGTCCGGGTAGCGACGGAACAGGTGCGCGAGCGGCAGCAGGAGTCCGATTCCCGTATCTCGATCGATCGGTTGCACGACCACACGAATTTCGGGATAGGCCGCCAACTGGCGCGTGACCTCCGGATATTTTAAATGGTTCGCGCTCACCACCGTGAATAACCGCTCCCAGGGAATCAGCCTCTGAGCCCTGTGGAAGGTAGTCTCGAGCATGGATCGGCTGCCCAAGAATCTTACATATTGCTTCGGCAGAGTGTCTCCGCGCAGTGTCTTGACGAAAGACCGCAACCGCACTCCTTCTCCCGCAGCCAATATGATTGCACAACGATTGAAAGCGCCGTCGGCGCTGGATGTTTTGTGAGCCATGTCCAGCGGAGTTGAGCAATTTCCAGGCCACGGCCGCGCAAGGTCCACTCGTACGGCAATCCGCGCTTATCCAGTGCTCCGCGCTCGCGCGGACTTTCATGTGCGCGGCTATCTGAGACGGCAATGTGTGGCGAGTGAGGCTTTATTGCTTGGCGACCGTCGGTTCTTTCCGGTATTTTTCTCCGGCGGACGATTCCATGACTTCAATCGTCGGTCTCGTCGATAAATCATTCAGGAGGTGGGCGACGACCCGACTGCTCTCGCTCCGTTCAAAGTTAAGTAAAGTTTCGGTTTCTTCCCACAAAGCCGAGACCAGCTCGCCGAGAGTTGTTTCTACTCGGATTGTTTTAGAACTCTTCATCGCTCCTCCTGGAAATGACTGCGACCAGGTTTGGTCCGTCATGATAATCTCTCCGACGGGCAATCCCTGTGCCATGCTTCGACAAAAGCAGTCCAGCTATCGTTGAGGCCGGCGATGCGCCCCCGCTAGGTGTGGCATTCGACACCCGGGTGAGGCGGAAATGCGCGGCAGGTGTGGCATTATTGCAGCGATTTATGCTTTGAAGTAAATGTTGAGCATGCCAAGGACACGAAGATTCGTGCGTTGCCGCCGATTGGAATGGAATTTGTGAAGATGAAGGAAGCCACGTCGAGTCACATTGTGGCGGGGAGGTCGTGCTGCAACACACCGCCAAACTCATCCGAAGCCCGGACGCGAATATCTGATTTCGATGCCTCTTTCAGCCACAAGCAAACCAACCTTTGCCGACGGGTGCAGGCGGATGTTCATTGACAATCGCCCGCCCTTATTGCGCTACGCGATCTCGATCGCGAGCGTCGCCGCCGCGCTATCGTTGGCGGCGCTTTTGCCGTTTCGCGCCGATCCGAGTCATTTCACGCTGTTCTTCGTCGCGGTCATGATCAGCGCGTGGTATGGCGGTCTGGGAGCGGGGTTGGTCGCCACGATCCTTTCCGCCGTTTCGCTCGATTATTTTTTTATCGCCCCGATTCACTCCATAACTCTGGACTGGCGGGCTTTCTTGCGCCTGAGCGTATTCACGGTCGTGGCCGGGGTGACCGCCTACCTGACCACAGCCCGGCGGCGCGCGGAAGAGGCCTTGAGCAAGGCGCACGCCCAGTTGGAAGAACGGGTTCAGGAACGGACCGCGGAGCTGGCTGAAGCCAATCAATCGTTGCGGGCCGAGATCGTCGAGCGCAACCGAGCCGAGAAGGAGCTCTGGCGCGTCCAGCAGGAGATGGGGCGGGTGGAACGGCTTGCCGCGCTGGGACGCATGACCGGAACCATCGCCCACGAGCTGGGCACGCCGCTGAACTCCGTGCTCGGCTATACCCAGCTTCTAGCGCACGAGCCGTTGTCCGAGGACGCGCGGCGCCGCCTCAAGATTATCGAGACACAGGTTCAACGCATGGAAGGGATTATTCAGCACTACCTCTCGCACACGCGCGGCTCGCCGCGTAAGAGCCGGATCGATATCAAGGAGCTGGTGGGAGAAACCCTCCTGTTGCTCGGTCCGATTTTCCAGCAGAATGGAGTGGAGGTGACGACGAACTTGGCCGAACCGCTGCCGATGCTTTGGGGAGACGACGCTTCGCTGCAGCGAGTGCTGATCAATGTACTCGACAACGCGGTTAACGCGAGCAAGGAAGGAGGCCGCTTGAAGATTGCCGCCCGGGCGAGCACGGCTGCAGAAGCTAAACGGCCGGGGACCCATATCGAGATCACGGACAACGGCGCGGGCATAGCGGCGGAGTTGCTGCCGAACATTTTCGACCTTTTCGTAACCACCAAGCCGCTCGGCAAGGGAACCGGATTGGGGCTGGTTGTCTGCCAGGAAATAGTCAAGGCTCACGGCGGCACGATCGATATCGAAAGCGAGCTCGGAGCGGGCACGTCCGTGCGGATCTATCTGCCGGCCGATGAGAGATCGGCGGAATCCGGCGCGAGCCAGGGAGCCGAATGAGCGCGCATATTTTGATCGCGGACGATGACGAAACAGGTTGCCAGCTTTTTGCCGAAGCCTTGGAAGCGGAAGGATTTCAAGTCGAGCGGGCCGCCTCGGGCGACGCTGCGCTCGCGCGCTTGCGTGAAGAAATCCACGATCTTCTCATCATCGACGTGCGGATGCCGGGAACATCGGGGTTGGAAGTGACCCGCATCGTTCATGAAAAATATCCCTCGTTGCCGATCATCGTGATGACCGCGTTCGGCTCCATGGAAACCGCCGTCGAGGCGATTCATGAGGGAGCCTTCGACTTCATCTCGAAGCCCATGAATCTCGCGGAACTGAAAAAGACCGTCTCACGCGCGTTAGCGCAGCGCGCGTTGCGGCGCCGCGCAGAAACGAGCGGGGCGGGAGAAGAAGAGAGCCTGCAGCAATTCGGCAAGATCATCGGTAAGAGTCCGGCCATGCTGGAGGTTTATAAGACCGTGGCGCGCGTCGCCTCGACGAAAAGCACGGTGCTCATTCTCGGCGAAAGCGGCACCGGCAAAGAATTGATCGCTCAGGCGATTCACCAGCACAGCCCGCGGGCCAATCGTCCGTTTGTCGCAGTGGATTGCGGCGCATTGACCGAGACGATTCTCGAAAGCGAGCTCTTCGGCCACGTGCGCGGCGCGTTTACGGGAGCGCTGGCGGACAAAAAGGGGGTTTTTGAGGAAGCTCAAGGCGGCACGTGCTTTCTCGATGAGATCGGCGGCATCAGCTCGGCCTTGCAGGCCAGGCTCATGCGCGTCCTCCAGGAGCACGAGATTCGCCATGTGGGAGGCAAGGACTGGGTCAAGGTGGACGTTCGCGTCATTGCCGCGACCAACCACAACCTGGCTGAAGCGGTGAGCCAAGGAGCATTTCGCCAAGACCTCTATTATCGCCTCGACGTCGTCGCCATCCGTCTCCCGCCGCTCCGCGAGCGAGTCGAAGATATTCCGCTTCTAGCGCGTCACTTTCTACAGCACTATGGCCGGGAAAGCGGGAAGTCCATAGCGGCTATTTCCGACGAGGCGATGAAGCTGCTCTCGGCCTATGGCTGGCCGGGAAATATCCGCGAATTGGAAAACGCCGTCGAGCAGGCCGTCGCGCTCTCGTATCAGTCCGTACTGACAGCGGACGATTTGCCCCCCGCGGTGCGCGATCCTGCGGTGGCAAAGTCGCTTCAAAACGAGCCGAATGAGTTCCTGTTCCCCGATACGCCTACCCTTGAGGAGATCAAGAAGCGTTATGTGCTCCATGTCCTCAGCCGCAATCAGGGTAACGTCTCCCGCACGGCAAAGATTCTGAATATCGATCGGCGCTCGCTGTATCGAATGCTCGCGCGCTACAAGATCGAGCCGTTTTTCGATCATGAGTGAGGCGAACTGCCTCTTTTCCCGCAAACTTGCCACAGCAAAACTATCCGCTCGTTTCCGCTTTGAAAAAAAAGCCTGGAAAATCGTTTGCCATCGGATCCGTCGCTCTCGGCATCGTCTTTGCTCATACGAGTCGTGGAGACGGACAAATCATGCGTGTTCTAGTCGTAGACGATAACGAAATTTTTTGCCGGCTCTTGGCTGAGATCTTACGGGACGAAGGCATGGATGCAACGTGGACGACGGACGTCGTCGCGGCCTACGATGAGATGTCGACCGACCCCGGCTATGATCTTTTTATCCTCGATGTCCGTATGCCATTGATCCTGGGAACCGAATTGGCTGAAGCTTTTAGGACCACGCATCCAAGAGCCAAGATTATTTTAGTTTCGGCCTTTGCCGATGAGTCGTTACTCAAAATCTCCCAAAGCATGGCGTCCCGCTGTTGTCGAAACCATTTAGCGCAAAGCGTTTTCTCGAGCTAGCCCAGAGCACTCTGGGCGGTTCGAAGCAACAACGAAATTAGAACGCGGCCGATGAACACAGCCGAGACTTACGGGCGGCGGGCCAATCAACGTAGTTGCCAACGAAATAATATGACGTGGGAATCAGTTCGTGGTCAATCCGTCTTGTCCAGCGGTCTGATGGTTCGGCCCCACCCAGGCAAAATGGACTTGAGTCTGTCCTCTCGCAGATATATGGGCCGTGCGCTTGAGAGTCTCTTCCCTGGTTGTGGCCTCGATCGTGTAGCTTCCCGCCGGTAATTTGGCGAAAAACAGCGGACCGTCGGAAACCGCTTCGAGCACCGAGTTCCCTTTGTTGTCCTTGACAACGACGTTGACGTCGCCGAGATAATTCCCGTTTTGGAGCGCAAAGCTGAGCTTCAGGTTGTGTTCTTTTCCGATAGCTTCGACCGCCTCGCGCTCCTCCACGCCGATCCCACCGCTCACATAGGGAATCTCGTGGTAGAAATTCACTTGCGGCGGAGAAGCCGACGGCTCCATCGAAAAACCCGGAAACGAAGGCCCCACCGCGAAAAGAAACAAGATAGCGATTGCAATTGTTATTTTAGTCATTGTTTTCTTCCTCCTTTACCTACGGTGCTTTCTAGCCGGCTTTTTATTTTCCTGGATTTCCCGCTTGTGCGCCGCCGAACGCGTGGTGTTGAGGAGGGGGCGTCACCCCCTCCTCTCATACCGTTCGGTTACCAAGTCGTGTCCTCGTAATCGAGTATCTGGGACTGGACTTGATCTTGTCCGAGAGGATTCTCGTCACACGGCCCATAGAAGTCGATCATATCGCCCGTGCCTGGATTTTGTAGGACCGGATGATCCGTGCCTAAGGTCGAGGGACGTATGGCCGGGAACTTCATGTGGCAGTAATTACTGCCCGGCCACAACTCCTCCTTAAAGAGGATGCCGTCCGCGCCGAAAGCAGCGCCACTCACTCCCACGGCACCGATCAACAGCAGGACCGACAAGAATAACTTGACGTTTTTCATCTTATTCACCTCCTTTCTTTTCTTCCTTACCTGCGGTGAAAATCAGCAAGTCACATGCCATCCATATAATGATGGCCGGGAGCCTAAATAAATCCGAACAGGCATAGGAATGAGACCTTTTGTCTCGCCATCTTGCCGCTTGGCCACACTTTAGACGTAGGAGCTATAATAACAGCAATAGGATGGCGTGAGTCGGAGTTTCTAAAGAATGGAGGGACTTTCGACCCTCGTCCAGTCCCGGATGATGTTGTAGCCAACCGCGAGGAGCGTCGGACCGAGAAAAAGGCCGAGGAAGCCGAAAGCGATCACGCCGCCGAGCGCGCCCATAAAGGTAAGGATGAAGGGAAGGTCGGCGCCACGGCTGATGAAATAAGGCTTGATGATATTGTCCACGCTGCCGACAGCGAGCGCGCCCCAAAGAAAGAGAAAAATCGCCCAACCTGTCGAGCCCGAGTAAAACAGCCACAAGCTTGCGGGAACCCAGACCAGCGGCGGCCCGATCGGTACCAGAGACAAGACAAAAGTCGCGAGGCCCAGCAGAAACGCCGCCGGTACGCCCGCGAGCCATAATCCAAAACCGGTGAGGATCGCCTGAACGATTCCGGTTCCCAGAATGCCGTAGATCACGCCTTGCATCGTGTTCGCCGCCACGTCGATCAAGCGCAGCGCCCGGTTTCCCCAAAGCCGGACGGCCACGGTATTGAGCCTTTTCACGCCCTCGCTGCCGTCGCGGTAAAAGAAATAGGAGATAAAGAGGCTGAGCGCCAACTGCGCCGTCCCCTGGCCGACCGTTTTCGCGCCGCTGAACAGCCATTCGCTCGCCGGCAGCAAATATTTGCCGAGCTCGCTGAGCAACTGACTGCTGTTATGCGCCACCCCGGCCCAATATCGATAGATATAGCCACCGATCAAGGGGATGCTCTCGATCCACGCAGGAGGGTCGGGCGGGCCGTCCTGCAATACCGTGCGGACCCAGGCGACCGCCTGTCCGACTTCGTCGGCCAAGCTCGAGCCGACGATCACGATCGGCAGCAGCACGATCAGCGCCAGCAGCAACGTCGTCAGCATTGCTGCGAGCCCCTTGCGGCCGCCCAGCATCCGTTCGATCCATTCGTAGATCGGCCAGGTAGCGAAGGAAAGGATGAGCGCCCACAGGAGCGCGGACAGAAACGGCCGCAGCACCACCAAGCAGCCGAGCAGCAAGAGCAGGAGCAGGGCCGTCGCTGCGATTTTTTCGATGCGGTTGACGCCGCCGTTCATTGAAATGGTAGAACCTCCATTTAAGGAACGAAGCTTCTCTTACAGCATAACCGCAGTGAAAACCAGTGCTATGATCCAGGTGCTGCTGACCTGTTGATCCGGCATGTTGATTGTGCCGCGTCTTTGTACCCTGCCGCATCCAAATATGCCCGCCTCAGGTATTTTCCTCGCGGGATTTAAGATGTTCACCCTATTTTCGATCGGCTCTCCGGCCATTATGATATCGCCCATTGCGGTGAGTTCTGCTTGGCCGCGCCGACCGATTCCGCTGCTTCGCGGAAGACGATATGAACCAGACTTGCAACGATCCAATACGATGTGGGATTGTCCTCGCAGCCGGCGACGGCAAGCGCCTCCAGCCGCTGATCCAACGGCTCCGCGGAGACACCTTACCCAAACAATACGTCAGCTTCATAGGCAGCCGTTCCATGTTGGAGCATACTTTCGACCGGGTGGAAAAGGTGATCTCCCATGAGCGTGTTTTTACGGTGGTGAGCCAGGACCATTTGCTTCATCCCGCTGTCGCGCGGCAACTTTCCAGCCGCTCCAAGGGAACCGTCATCGCCCAACCGGAGAATAAGGACACGGGGCCGGGCGTCTTGTTGCCCCTGATGCACCTCGCCAAGCGTCATCCCGACTGCACGGTCGCGGTTTTTCCGTCGGATCATTTCGTCCTGGAAGAGGACTTGTTCATGAGCCACGTTTCTTTTGCCTTCCAGGTAGTGGAACGGAATCCGTCGCTTTTGGTCCTGTTGGGCGTCGAGCCGGACCAGCCCGAGCCCGAATACGGCTACGTGTTGCCGCACGGCGACGGGAATGGGAAGTCTCCCGGTCTCAGTATCCGGCGAGTGAGCCGGTTCGTCGAAAAGCCGGAGCGCGATGCCGCGCGGGATCTGATCTGCAAAGGCGGGCTATGGAACACGATGGTCATGGTTTTCAAAGTCAATACGCTGCTCGACATCGTACGCGAGGTCGAGCCGAAGCTGTGCGCCTCTTTTGAAGAGGTCTTCAAGGCGATCGGGACACGTAAGGAGAAGAGCAGACTGCGGGCGATCTATCAGCGTTTGGCGCCGACAAATTTTTCCCGAGGGGTTCTGGAGATGCTGCCGCTCTCCCGTCCCTCGTGTCTGTCCGTTCTTGCGGTTCGGGACGTGCTATGGAGCGACTGGGGTTTGCCGCGCTCCATCGAGGCCGTATTGATAAAAACCGGCCATCTGGCGCCCCGCTATGAGATCAACGGATATTCCGAGAGCCCGCTGCACCGGCTCTTCAGCGATGGTCTCGAGCAAGCGGCCGGAGCCGAAAAAGCTCCGATCCGACGAGAAAAGCTCCTTCGAGCGACCCACCGCCCCGCCCTTAGCCCGTAAATTCGATAGCTCAAAATTCTCCCCGGACGGGCGCCCTTCACGGCAAGCCCGCGAGCGCGGCGGTTTACCGACGGCTACCGGCTCATCAACAGATCGACCGACAGCGTGCCGCCGCCGCCGACGAGCAGCGCGAGCGCCATAAGAAAGAGCGCCAGGCAAAACTCGATGCCGTTGCCTTCTCCGCCGCGGTGCGCGAGAAAAAATCCGTTCTTCCAGTGAGCCTTCCAGATCGCGACGGCCATAAAAATCGCCAGGCCCAGCGCGAACGGCCGCGTGAGAAAACCGAACAGCATGGCAAAGCTGCCGAAGAATTCGGTGAAGATGCCGATGGCACCGATTGGCCGCGGTATCGAGTACCGTTCGCGCCAGGAGTTGATCGTGTCCCTCGGCCCCTTGCCGCCGAACCAGCCGAGCAGTTGCTGCGCTCCGTGAGCGAAAAAGACGGCGGCAAGACTCAGGCGTAAAAAAACAAAAGCAAAAATCGGATCGGTCTGCACGATCGAATTCATGAATCGCCTCCTCATCCCGCGAGCTGTGCGCGGATATTAGCCGGCATTTTTCTTTGCTGTCAAGGAGAACGGTTACGGCCTTGCGCTGACGGGATGTCTGCCCGTAACGATCAAAAGCCCGCCCGCGGCCAGGGCGCAGACCGCCGCCGACACGCCGAGCGTCCAGGCGATTCCGATCACCGACGCAGCGCTGCCGATCAACAATCCTCCCAACGACCACAGGCCCCGGTCCATAAAGAAGAGGCTCAACACCCGCCCGAGCAGACGCGGCGGCGTCTCCGACTGAATCGCGGTATTGGCCGAGGCGCGAAAGGCGATGAAGCAAAATCCCACGAGAGCCAGCAGAACCAGGGAGAAGACGAACGAATGGGAGAAAGCGAACAAGCCGAGAAACGCGCCGAACCCCAGGGCGCATGAGCCGATCCAGAGGATTCCCGGCCGGCGGTCCGCCAGCGAAGCGAGGCCCAGGGCCGAGACGGTCGCGCCGATTCCCGGCGCGGCCATCAGAAGCCCGAAACCGGCTGGGCCGACGTGGAGGATATTCGTAGCGAAGACGGGGATGAAGCGCGTGTAGGGCGCGCCGACCAGCGCGACGACGTAGGAAAGCATGACGATGGAAAAAAGACGCCGGTCGCCTCTCAAATAACGATAGCCCTCCTGGATCTCGCTCCAGATGCCTCCTTGGCGCGTCGGCGCTTCCCACGGCGGCAGTTCCATCATGACCAAGGTCGCGATCAGGGCCACAAAACTTACGGCGTTGATGAAGAAGCAGGTTGCGATTCCGACGAGCGCGATGAGAATCCCTCCCAGCGAGGGGCCCAAAATTTTCGAGAAGTTGAACACCGAGGATTGGAGCGCGATGGCGTTGAACAACTCTTCCCTGGGCACCAGGCTGTTGACGAGCGACTGGCGCGCCAGTTGATTCAGCGTGTTCACGGCGCCCAGGAAAAATGCCAGGACGACGATGTGCCACAGCGCGATGAATTGGAAATAAACCGCGAGCCAATAGAGGAAGGCTTGCGTCATCCCCAGCGTTTGCGTGATCATCAGCAGGCGCCTGCGGTCGAAGCGGTCGGCGATCGCGCCGCCGAGGGCGCCAAAAAAAAGCCGCGGGACCGTGTCGAAGAAGCTCACGACGCCGAGCAGAAAGGGCGAGCGGGTCATTTGCCACACGAGCCAGCTCTGGGCGATATTCTGCATGAAGTCGCCCGCGCTCGAAAGCAGCGCGCCGAGGAGCAGGAGGCGGAAATTCCGATGGCGGAGAGAGCGAAGCGTGCCGGATGTCCAGGATGATCTCACGAGTTGCTTTCGTTGGGTATTAAGAATGTAATGGGAAAGAGCGTTACAATGCAACGGACGTTTTCTCTTTTAGCCGGAGGGAGGGCAAGATGATCGGTTGGCGGGCGAAAATCGGCCACGTCGCGCCGTCGCGCGGCGACACTTTCGTCTACGAGTTTTATCGGATTCTCGGAGAGGGGTTTCTGCTCCTCAACACGACGGGAACGATTCGCAAGCTCGTCGACGAACATCTCGAAAGACAGCTCGCGAGGCTCGAAGAGGCCACGGTCGATCTCGCCGAGAACGGCGCCGAGTTCATTATCCTTGGCGGCTCGCCGATCTTCACTCGCCTGGGGCACGGCAGCGACCGCGAGGTCGCGGCGCGTCTGCAGGCGAAAGCCGGCGTCCTCGTGGCCGCGGGTTTGACCTGCGAGGTCGAGGCGCTTAAGCACATGGGTGTCCAAAAAGTCGTTGTGGCCACCCCGTATCCGGACCCGCTCACGAAGCGCGTGGCGGATTTTCTGACGGCGTCAGGCTTCGAAGTCTTGCGCGCGGAAGGCCTCGGCGTCGAGCGCAATTCGGACCTCAGCAATTTACCCGAGGAGGCGGCTTACAAGATCGCCAAGAGAGTTTATTTCTCCGCGCCCGAGGCGGACGGGATTTTTCTACCCTGCAACCGCTGGCCGACCGCCGCCATCGTCTCTCTACTGGAGCAGGAAACGGGCAAGCCGGCGCTCACGAGCGGCATGTGCAACATCTGGTACGCGCTCCACAGCCTGCGCGTCAAAGAAAAAATCTCGGGGTACGGCAAGCTACTCTCCACGCTGGCCTGAACAGGCCGGTGAACCACAGACCACGCGGGAGTCTCTCTCCGGGTCGATGCGATACGTCCTGTGCTACGCGGCACGAGAGTTCTGAGAGAAAGTTGGATGTACGCCTGAAGCTCCTCGTCCCTACGCATCGGCCCTTCGAGAACCTCCCACGCGGTCTGGCGTCTAGCTGGGACCTTTACTTCTAAGAGAATTTAATTTTATCGAATTCGGTGATTTTGAATTTGTCGGCGGCGCCGCCGGGCAGGATCGTGAACTGGTGCAAGGTGAACTCGTGCTCGTAGTTGCCGCGCGCGATCAAGCCATCGACGGGGATCACCACCTCGTAACCGAACGGCCGCGCGGCGGCGGTCGCGGTGTAGAGCACCGCCTGGTTGCTCGCAGCGCCGCAGACGATCACGGTCTTGATGCCGCGCTGCTTGAGCATCGGCTGCAGCTCGCCGCTGTAAAATTTGTCGAAGGCGGGCGGAAAGAGCACCGGCTCGTCGCTTTGCTGCTTGAAGGCGAGCGGCATTCTCTCTTCCACCGTGCCGATGTAGCGATCGGCAGCCGTATAGACGATGAAGATGCGCGCCGCCCGCGCACGCGTCAGGAATTTCGCCACGGGCTCGACGAGCTTGTGGCAACGCTCCGCCGGGTTTTCACAGCGGGCGTTGAGATCCAAAACCAAGAGCGCCGTTGTTTTCGCATCGACGGCGACTTCTGTGGGTGTGGGTTTGTTGGGCATGAAACTTTTTCCTTTCACGCGGCTTATAGCTTCTGTCAGTAACCAATGTCAACCTGACGTCAAG
This sequence comes from Candidatus Binatia bacterium, assembly GCA_036504975.1. Lineage (NCBI taxonomy): Bacteria > Candidatus Binatota > Binatia (SeqCode) > Binatia bacterium. The sequence continues at coordinate 36,273 of DASXUF010000011.1, forward strand.
TACTGATCCGCTTTAAAGAGAGATCCTTCACTTCGTTAATCAGGATGACATTCTTCCACATGTCATTCTGAGCGGAGCGAAGAATCTGCATTGGTGTTTGCAGTGGCTTTCAAGTCATAACATGTCAATGCCTTCCTGTTTACTTTATTACAGGTAAGAGGGTAAATGTTTACAGGATGTCAGTCCCTTTTCTATACAAGCTCAACAAGACGATCAGCGGCGTGGCGAGCGGCATCATCAATTTGATGACTCCGAGGTCGCCCGATGTCGAGGTCGATCTCAGCCGCGAGACGTTCCGAAAAATCTTGCTGGTGCGTGGAAACTTCCGCATGGGCGATTCCCTTCTAGCATCGCCGGCGATCTTGTTGTTCCGGAAAAATTTTCCCGACGCCAGGATCGATTTCGTCGGATCGCCCATGTCGCGGACGCTTTTTGAGAACCTGCCGATCGACCGCCACTATGAGATCACCCGTCGCTTTCCCGACGCTTCGTGGAGCTACTTCAGTCTCCTCAAGCGAATCCGTTCGGAGCGCTACGACCTCGCGGTGGACGTGAGCGGCTCGCAATCGTCAATGGGCGCGTTCGTCGTCGGCTTTTCTGGGGCGCGTCTCCGCGCCGGACTGCGCGGCAAGAGGGACCGTTGGCTGAATCTTCGGGTGGCCAAGCCGGCGGAGAGAAATAAATATCGGGCCTTGCCGGCCTTTGTCGCCGCGCTGGGTTTGACGTCGGAAGAAATCTTCCCATTGATGACGTTCACGCCTGCGGAACAAGCGGAAGGCAAAAGGCGGATGGAGACGGCGCTCGGACAAGGCGCCGGCCCGATCGTCGCCGTCTTTGTCGGCGGCAGGGTGAGCCGGCGCAAAAGATTGCCCTCCGAGTTTTTCATCGAATTGGCTACGGCCCTCAGGCGATCGGTTGCGAAGGTTGCCGTGTTCGTCGGGCCGGAGGAGAAGAGCCTGATTGATTTTTTTAGGCGGAGCCTGGGGCCGGACATTCCGGTGCTCTTCGAGCCTTCGGTCCGAATGTTCGCCGCGATGGTCGCCGGCTGCGATTTGTTCGTCACGGCCGACAGCGGGCCGATGCATTTGGCTTGCGCCGCCGGAACGCGCACGGTCGCCATTTTCCAAAAAGCCGATCACCGCCACTGGGGTCCGCCCGAGAGTCTCGCGCGGATCATTTACCGGCGCAGCGGCGCGACGGTGGAAGAGATCTTGAGCGCTTGTCGCCAGGAATTGTCAAACAGAGGCGTTGCTGTTTGCGCTGAACGGGCGCAACCGGACGCCAAAAGGCTCGCCTGATGGTTCTCCGCTGCCTTGACCCTGGCCGATGATTTGTTTATTTTCTTCTTCGGGTCGGGCACGGCCCTTTTTATTTGACCGTCCGTCGCAAACTTCCTTCGCGCTTCGACCCTTGGGCTTGGCTTAGGACAGGCAAGCTCAGCGCGAACGGTGCCGTACGTAAATGACGGTCACCCTGAGCCTGTCGAAGGGTGCGAAAACGTTCCAAGGAGGCCCGTTCATGAACGCGGAACAATGGCGAGAAAAACTGGGAGGACTGGTGCGGGATCTTTTTCTCTCGCCGGAGATGAAGCAGTTTTATTCGACGAAGGTGACGAAGGAGCGCGCGCAAATTTATCTTTCACAGCTCGGGATTTACGTGCGCCAGAGGCGGAACTATTGGCCGCAGGTCGCCGCCAACTGTCCGGAGCTGGACGTGAAGCAGAGAATTTTGGCGCATGAATACGAAGAGCTGGTGGAGGACGAACACTCGGCCGTGGGCCACGTGGACCTGGTCGTGCGCCAGGCGCGCGAGGTCGGGATGAGCGAGCAGCAGCTCTACGGCGCCGAAGCGCTGCCGACGACCAAGGCGGCGATCTACGGCTGGTGGTGGATCGCGCGGCACCGCCCGTGGCAGGAGGCGATCGCGGCCTCGACGATCGCCGAATGGACGAACGACGACCGCTTGCTCGGCGACCTCGGCGGCGGCAACTGCACGCGCCTCGCCGGGATCTGGGCGCGCGACCTCGGCTTTCGCCCCCAGCAGATGCCGAACTTCACCGCGCACAGCATTGCCGACGTCAAGCACTCGGATATGTTTCTCGACGTGCTCGAAAAGCACGTCGCTCCGGGAGCCGAGGAAGGCGTCCTCGCCACGGCGAAGGAATCGATGGACATCCATCGCGCCTACTTCGGCGGCATGGCGATGGCGATGAATCAACTGTCTTGAAAAGAAAGGCAAGGGAAGAATGATGAGAAAATTTTTGCTCGCAGCTTTTATCGTTACCATTTTGGGGGTGAACATGGCCGACGCGCAGGAAAAGAAGGGACCGCTTTACGCGACGATGAAGACCAGCATGGGGGATATCGTGCTGGTTCTGTTCGAAGATAAGGCGCCGAAGACCGTCGCGAACTTCGTCGGCCTCGCGACGGGGACGAAGGAATGGACCGATCCGAAAACCGGACAGCCGGTCAAGCGGCCATTTTACAACGGCACGACATTCCATCGCGTGATTCCCGGCTTCATGATCCAGGGCGGCGATCCGTTGGGCAACGGTAGAGGCGGTCCCGGGTACCGGTTCGAAGACGAGTTTCATCCCGAATTGAAACATTCCAAGCCCGGAATTCTTTCCATGGCGAATGCCGGGCCGAACACCAACGGCAGCCAGTTCTTTATTACGGTGGTTCCGACTCCACCGCTCGACGGCAAGCACGCCGTCTTCGGCGAAGTCGTCAAAGGTCAGGAGGTCGTGAGCGCCATCGTCACCACACCGCGGGGCGCGAACGACAAGCCGGTCAAAGACGTCGTGCTGAAGGAAGTCGTCATCTCGCGCGGCAGCTATTGAATTCCAGCCGTTTGAAAGTGAGCAGGAATGTTCTAGAGTAAATCTATCGCAGGAGTACCTTTAGGCATGGGACTCACGCACGTTTCCGCAACCGTTATAAACCCGGGCAATCCACGAAGGAAAAAGAAGCTCAGCTTGCTCGTGGACTCGGGAACTGTTTACTCGGTGGTGCCTAAAAACGTGCTGCGCGGGCTTGGCGTCAAGCCTCATTCAAAAAAGACTTTTATTTTGGCCGATGGTTCGGAAATCACCCGAGATGTGGGCGATGCGGTATTCAAGTTAAACGGCGAGCAAGGCGCCTCACCGGTCATCTTCGGCGAAAAAGGAGATAGCACGCTTCTGGGAACCGTCTCGCTGGAGGCGTTAGGACTGCTTCTAGATCCCATTCGACGCGAACTTCGTCCTCTCCCGATGGTGCTCGGCGCGCATAAGCCACGACGCGCCCGATAATTGCCGCCGCTCATTAGTCATAAACCGTACGCTGGTCAATCCTTCATAAACCCTAGCTTGGCTATTGTCCCTCCCCCTTCCGGGGCGATATGCTTATCCATGCAGGACAGGTTCTTCATCGCGGCGCAGCTCCGGCAGATCGCCGGACTCCTTCAGATCAAGGGCGAGAATCCTTTCAAGGCGCGCGCTTACGAACGGGCCGCCGATGCGCTGGAACGACTCGACGGCGATCTCGACGCGCTCGTGACCAGCCGGCGGTTGACCGATATCAAAGGCGTCGGCGCCGGTCTCGCCGCCGCGATCGATGAGCTTTACCGCACGGGCAAAAGCGCCATGCTCGAACGGCTTCGGGAGGAGCTGCCGCCCGGCGTCGTCGAGATCAGCTCCGTCCCCGGCCTCAACTTAAAAAAAATTGTCGCGCTTCATGCCGCGCTCGGCAGCGAAAATCTTTCCGATCTCAAGGCGGCCGGCGAAAAAGGGCTGATCCGAACCGTCAAGGGCTTAGGCGAAAAAGCCGAAGCCAAGATCCTCGCCGCGATCGGGAGGCTCGAGACACGTGAAGACCGAGTTTCGCTGGATCGCGCGCTCAAAGAAGGCGAGCGGCTGGTGCGCCATCTGCGCGCCGCTCCGGAAATCGCCGAGGCGGATATCGCCGGCGTGCTCAGGCGCAGGAAAGAGACCGTCCGCCGGATCGTCTTCGTCGCAGCCAGTCGATCTTCCAAAAAAGCGCTGGATCGGTTTCTTAACTTCCCGGCCGTCGCTCAGTCTCTCGAACGCGCTGCCGATCGCTGCTCTGCGCGACTGGCCGGCGGGCTCCATGTCGAGCTCAACGTCGTCGCGCCCGAAGACTACGCCGGGGCGCTGCATTACTTCACGGGATCGAAGAAGCATTACGCCCGGCTCGAAGAGCTTGCGCGTCGGAAGAAAATCACGCTCGGTCCGCGCGCGCCGCGCGCGGCTGCGGGGAAAAAGATCGCGGCGCAAGACGAGAAGCAAATCTACCGGCGGCTCGGCATGCGGTACGTTCCGCCCGAGCTGCGCGAGGACGAGGGAGAGATCGAAGCGGCTTTGGCCGGAGAACTTCCGGATCTTGTCACGATCGACGACATTCAGGGCATGACGCACTGCCACACGGTTTATTCCGACGGCAAGAGCACGGTCGAGGAGATGGCGCGGGCGGCCGAAGTCATGGGCATGAAGTATCTCACCATCACGGACCATTCGCCTAATGCCTTTTACGCGCGCGGCGTCAAGATCGACCGGCTCATGGCGCAATGGGAGGAGATCGACAAGGTCCAGGAGAAGGTGAAGATCAAGCTGCTCAAGGGAACCGAATCCGACATTCTCGACGACGGCGCGCTCGACTATCCCGATCGTATTCTGGAGCGGTTCGATATCGTGATCGCCAGCATTCACCACCGCGCCAAGATGGACGCCGGGCAGATGACGCGGCGGATCGTGCGAGCGATGAGGCAGCCGATCTTCAAAATCTGGGGCCATCCACTCGGCCGGCTGATCCAGTCGCGGCCGCCGCTCGAATGCGACATGGAGAAAGCGCTCGACGCCGTCGCCGAGTCCGGCGCGGCGATCGAGGTGAACGGCGACCCGCGCCGCCTCGACCTGGAGCCGCGCTGGATTCGCGCGGCGCGCCGCCGCGGCATCAAGTTCATCGTCTCCACCGACGCTCACTCAACCCTGGCGTTGCAAAATTTGCGCTACGGCGTATTCATGGCGCGGCGCGGCTGGCTCACCCGCGGCGAGGTTTTGAACACGCTCGACACGCGCGCGTTCAGGGAGGCGGTCCGTCCATGAACCGCATATTTCTTCTTTCGCCGGCGAGCTGCGGCGGCAAGCGGGCGCGTTGGATCCTCAAGAAAGACGCGCAATCCGAGATCGCCAAGCGGCTCCGGAGCGACGAAGGGGTCCCCTTAGGCGAGGTGTTTTGTTTCTTGAGCGTGCTCTACTTTCGCGGCAAGCTCGCCTACGCGCGCGCCTTCGCGCGCCCGCCCCTCGATGGGCAGAACGGCCATGGCGTCCTGATCATCACGCCGACGCGAGGTCTCGTCGCCGACGATGCGGCGATTCGCCTGTCGGCGCTCCGCGGCTTCGCGCGCGTGCCGATCAACAAGAAGCATCGACTTTATCGGCGTTCGCTCGTTCGCGGCGTCAAAGCGCTCGCCGCCGGGGTCGGTCCGAAATGCGAGGTCGTCTTTCTCGGCAGCATCGCGAGCGGCAAGTACCTCGACATCCTGACCGA
>DASXUF010000012.1 GCA_036504975.1 Candidatus Binatia bacterium
GCGGCGATCAGCGACTCTTCGCCGATCTCGGTGTTCTCCAAAAGCGTCGCGTTCATGCCGATGATCGCGCCGCGCCGGATCACGCAGCCTTCCATGATCGCGCCGTGGCCGACGGTGACGTCGTCTTCGATGATCGTCGGCGCTTCGCCCTGGTGAATCACGCAGTTGTCCTGGACGCTCGTGCGCGCGCCCACGACGATAGGATTGGCGTTCTGGTCCGATCGCAGGACCGCGCCGAACCAGATGCTCGAATCGTCTCCCACGGTCACGTCGCCGATGAGGACTGCCGTCGGCGCGATGAACGCTTTGGGGGAAATTGTCGGCCGCCGGCCTTTGTATTCGATGATCATGGAAGGTCACCTCCGATTTCGATTCGCTTCAAGCTAGTTGAAGGATGGCGAGAAATCAATCCTGCAGGGAAAACGCCTGCGCCGCGTTCGCGACGATTCTTTCGCCGATGGCGAGCGAGGCCGTGGCGCCTGGCGAGGGTGCGTTCAGCACGTGGATGGCGCGGCCGGTTTGCTTGATGACGAAATCGTCGAGCAAGGCGCCGTCGGACGCGACCGCTTGCGCGCGCACTCCCGATCCGCCGGGCTGGAGGTCGCTCATCGTAATAGACGGCAACAAACGCTGCAGCGCCCTGGTGAAAGCGCGCTTGCTCAACGAACGATAATTTTCTTCGAGCCCCATCTTCCAGTATTTTTTGGCCACGGAGTGAAAACCGCTGAACGAAAGCGTCTCGCTCAAATCCCGAAGATTGATGTCCGTCCACCGGTAACCTTCGCGCGCGAAGGCCAATACGGCGTTGGGTCCGGCTTCCACGTAGCCGTGAATGCTGCGCGTAAAGTGGACGCCCAGGAACGGGAAGCGTGGATCCGGAACCGGATAGATGAGCCCTTTGATCAAAGAGCCCCTCTCCGGCGCTACTTTGTAGTACTCGCCGCGAAAGGGAACGATCTGAACGTCGATGTCGTCGTCGCTCGCGAAAACTCCTCGCGCCGAGATGTCGTCGCTCGCGGAAGCTCCACGCGCCGACGCCATTCGCGCGATTCGGTCGGAGAAGAGGCCGCCGCAGTTTATCAGGTAGCGCGAGCGGAATTCTTCCCGGTTGGTTTGCACGATTAATTCACCGTCCCGCTGCAAAATATTTTTCACCTGCGTGGACGTGAGGACCTCTCCGCCCAGCTCGCGTAATTTTCTCGCGTAGGCTTCCGCCACCTGAATGAAATCGATGATCCCCGTGGCCGGCGAGTATACGGCGCGAATGCCGCGGGCGTGAGGCTCGATCTCGCGAAGCCGCTCCGGGCCGATCCTCTCCAGTCCCGGAACCTTGTTCGCCTGTCCGCGCCTGAATAATTCTTCCAGGCGCGGCAGCTCCTCCTCTTCCGTCGCGACGATGACTTTGCCGCACAGGTCATAGGCGACGCCGTTCTTATCGCAGAAGTCCAGAAGCGCCTGCCGCCCGGTCACGCAGGTCGCGGCTTTCAGAGATCCTGGCTTGTAATAGATCCCGCCGTGAATGACGCCGCTGTTGTGGCCGGTTTGATGTTTGGCGATCTGAGATTCCTTCTCCAGCACCAGCAGGCGGAGCTTTGGAAAGCGCTCCGCCATTTTCATCGCGGACGCGAGGCCCACGATGCCGGCGCCGATGACGGTGACGTCGTATGAACTTGCCGCCATGACTGTCTCTAGCCCGGATTATTCACTGCTTCCCTTGGCGGCTTTGCGCCTTTGCGCGAGTCGCCCTTTCCCTCACCCTCTCCCGCTTGCGCTTGCGGGAGAGGGAAAGGGGTGAGGGTCGCGCCATCAGCCCCCCGCCTTTTTCATTTCGATCACTCCGGCGCCGCGGATTCGCCCCTCTTTCAATTTCCGCAACGCCTGGTTGATCTCGGCGAGCGCAAAGATTTCCACTTCAGTGCGGATCGGGATCTCCGCGGCGAGCGCGAGCAGCTCTTCGGCGTCGCGCCGCGTGGCGTTGGCGACGCTCGCGAGCTTGCGCTCGTGATACAGCAATTTGGCGTAATCGATTTCCGGAATCGGCGTCATCGTGATTCCCGCCAGCGCCACCGTGCCGCCTTTGTCGAGCACGCGAAGCGCGTCGAGAACGAGACGGCCCGCGGGCGCAAAGATGATCGCGGCGTGGATATTTTCAGGCGGCGTCTCCTCGGCGCGCCCGACCCAGGCGGCGCCCAGCTCCCGCGCGAGCCGCTGGTGTTCGGCGCTGCGCGTGAAGACATAGACTTCCGAGCTCCAATAGCGCGCGATTTGGATGACAATGTGGGCCGAGGCGCCGAACCCGTAGAGTCCCAGCCGCTCGCCGCGGCCGAGCCCGCTTATTTTGAGCGCGCGATAGCCGATGACGCCGGCGCAGAGCAGCGGCGCGGCCTGCAAATCGGAGAATCCGCCCGGCAGTCGATAAGCGAAGGATTCATCGGCGATGGTCAGCTCGGCGTAACCCCCGTTCGCCTGCAAGCCCGTGAACTCCGCCCGCTCGCACAAGTTCTCATCGCCCTTGCTGCAATAAACACATCGACCGCAGGCTCGGTGGAGCCACGCCACGCCGATGCGATCGCCTTCTTTAAATCGGTTGGCGCCAGGTCCGCGCGCCTCGACCACGCCGACGACCTGATGGCCGGGCACCAACGGCAACCTCGGCAAGGCGATATCTGCTTCGACCGTATGCAAATCGGTGTGACAGATGGCGCAAGCACGTACGCGGATCAGAATCTCTCCGGCGCCGGGCGCCGGGTCGGGCAGGCGGGTGAGCTTGAGAGGGTTTTCTTCTACGGGCTTGGGAAGATCCAGCAGGGCGGCAAGCATGCCGAGACCGGAGTATTCGAGTTATTTTTTATCCGCCGGAGTAGGCGACTGGATCTGCTTACTTTTCATCCGGCGCACGAGCTCTTCGTACGATTGGTTCGCGATGATCCGGCTGAACTGAGAGCGATAGTTGTTGACCAGGCTGATGTTCTCGACGACGACGTCGTAAACTTTCCACTCCGACCCCACCAGGTGAAGCCGATAATTCAGGGAATATTCCCCTTTGGGGGTCACGATCCGGCTCTGCACCTCGGCGAAATCCTGGTCGACGGTCTCCTTTACATAGACGAATTTCTCGTCGTTGTAAGCTTCGATCTGATCGATGTAGGCGCGTTCGAGAAGATCGGTAAACAGCCGCACGAATTCTTCCTGTTCCTGGGCGCTCAGCTTCCGCCATTGGGTTCCCAGAGATCGTTTGGCCATCTCGGTAAAGTCGAAACGCGAGAAAATCGCTTGCCGCAGTTGGTCACGTCTCTCGTTTTTCTTGGCATCTGTCTTGAAAGCGGGATTTTTAAGGATCGCCGTGATGTTGTCAACTGTGCCGCGCACCTGGTCGGTCGGCGCTCCGGCGCTCGCGGGAAGCACGAAGACTAGGCAGGAAAGCAGGATGATGGGAGAGGTGATCAAGCCAAGCTTCCGCCTCATTTCTTCTCGCCCCCCTTGGTCTCGCCTCCTTTATTCTCGCCTCCCTTATTCTCGCCTCCCTTGGAGGTCAGATCTCCTCCGATATATTTGCCGATGACGTCGGTAAGATCCGGCGGAGATTCGGTCTCGCGGATTCTGCCTCCCTGAGCGATCATTTTGTCGGAGGCGCCCGGGCTCAGAAGGACGAACTTGTCGCCGATCAGGCCGCGCGAGCGCACCGAAGCGATCGTATCTTCCGGGAGTTTGACGCTTTCTTCGATCCTGAGGGTAAGACGCGCGCGATCGTCGACGAGCTTAAGGCCCTCGACGCGGCCGACTTTGACTCCGGCGATTTCGACCGGATCGCCCGGTTTCAATCCCGCTACCGACGAGAAATCGGCGTAGACGACGTAGCCGGTATTGCCCATCACCTCCAGCTTGCCTAAGCGGATGGCCAGGTAGCCGAGGCAGACGATGCCTAGAAGAACAAAAATACCGACGAAGATCTCTGTGCGTGTCTGATTCACTGTTGAGCTCTCCTACAAGACTTGAATAGGCCCTTCCGTCTCGCCACGGATGAATTGTTGCACGACCGGATTTTGCGAAGCCTGGAACTCTTTGGCCGGTTTGGCCTCCTCGATCACGCCGTTCGCCAGAATGGCGACATAGTCGGAAATGTCGAAGACCTGGGGAATCGTGTGGCTGACGACGACGCCCGTGAAGCCGAAGGTCTTCTGCGTTCTGGCGATGAGCTGGTGGATGCTCGCCGCCAGGATCGGATCGAGGCCGGTGGTCGGCTCGTCGAAAAGCACGATCTCCGGGTCGGTCACCAACGCCCGGGCCAGCCCCGCGCGTTTTCTCATTCCTCCGCTCAATTCCGCCGGAAATTTATAGCCCATGCCTTCGAGTCCGACCTGGTCCAACCGCTCGTCGACTTTTTTTCTGATCTCGGGTTCGCTCATCTCGGTCTTTTCTCTCAACGGAAAAGCGACGTTGTCGAAAATCGTCATGGAATCGAGCAGCGCCGCCCCCTGGAAAAGGACGCCGAAGCGGCCGCGCATGTCGTAGAGCTCTTTCTGCCGGAGCTTGGTGATGTCCACTCCGTCCACGAGCACCGCGCCTCGATCGGGCAGGAGAAGTGCGTTCAGGTGCTTCAGCAGCACCGTCTTGCCACAGCCGCTGGTTCCGACGATCGTCGTGATCTTTCCCTTGACGAACTCCAAATTGACGCCGTTGAGGACTTTTTGGCTGCCGAAACTTTTATGCAGGTCGTCAACGCGTATCATCGGAGTCCGTCGAATCAAAGCATAATCGAAGTCAGAAAATAATCCCAGACGAGCACCAGCACGAACGAGAGCACCACCGACTCCGTGGTCGCCTGGCTTACGCCGGTCGCCATGGGCGGAGCGTGAAACCCCTTGTAACAGCAAACCCAGGTGATGATCAGGCCGAAGCTCACCGACTTGATAAAGCCGCTGTACACGTCTTGAAAGACGACGGCGTTCTCCATCCCCGCGATGTAGCTTCCGGAGCTTACTCCGAGGAGCCCGACGCCGATCAGATAGGCGCCGTAGATTCCGACGACGTCGAAGATGGCGGTGAGCAGAGGCATGGCGATCAAGCTCGCGATGATGCGCGGCGATACCAGATACTTGACCGGGTTGATCGCCATGGAATAGAGCGCGTCGATCTGCTCCGTCGCTCTCATCGTGCCGAGCTCGGCGGCCATGGCCGAGCCGGTCCGTCCCGTAACCATAAAGGCCGACAGCACCGGCCCAAGCTCGCGCAAAAGGCCCAAGGCTGCGGCTGAACCAAGCCAACTTTCGGCGTTGAACTTTCTAAGACTATAATAACCTTGGAAACCCATCACCATTCCGGTAAAAAAGCCGGACAGAAGGACGACCGAAAGGGAGTCGACGCCGATGGTTTTGAGGTGATAGATGATGAGGCGAAACTTGCCCGGCGGCCGGAACGCCAGGATAAAGGCCGAGAGGAGAAAGAGAAACATTCTCCCCATTTCGGAAAGCTGGCGCAGGGTATAGGCGCCGATTTGAGGCAAGAGGAAAAGCATTTTGTGCGTTAAAGAAGAGGAGCAGGTAGCACCACGCTCATATAAAAAAGCGCGTCAATTTGCAAGCGATGGAGAAAAAAACCTCGGCGGACGAAACGCTCGATACGCTCTTTGACGGCAAGCTTACCGTTCTTCAGAGCAAGACGGGATACCGATTTTCCCTCGATGCTTTGCTACTGGCGTATTTCACGCCCGTGCGCAAAAAAGAACGGGTCGTCGATCTCGGAACGGGAAACGGCGTCGTCGCGTTGATTCTCGCCGCCCTCGAGCCGTCTCTCAAGGTCGTCGGCGTGGAGGTTCAGCCGGAGATGGCTGAGCGGGCGGCGCGGAGCGCGGCGCTCAACCGGTTGGGTGACCGCGTTTCAATCGTCCACGGCGACGTGCGCGCGGTGGAGCGGCTGTTTCCCGCGGGGAGTTTTGACGTCGCGGTCGCCAATCCGCCCTACCGCCGGCTGGCGAGCGGCAGGATCAATCCCAACGGCGAAAAGCGAGTCGCGCGGCACGAGATAGAGGCGAATCTACGCGACTTTCTCCGTGCCGCCGTTTACTTGCTCCGCCGCGGCGGAAAAATGTCGGTGGTATACCCGGCATTCCGGACGGCGGATCTCATTCAAGCCATGCGCGAAGAAAAATTGGAGCCCAAGCGCATGAGGCTGGTTCATTCCTTTGCAGGGGGCGACGCGTCTCTCGTCCTGGCGGAAGGCGTCAAAGGCGGCGGCAGCGAGATGAAGATCCTGCCTCCCCTGGTCGTATACACAAAAGAGCGAGAATATACTCCGGAAATGAGCGCGATTTTGGCGGGGCGGTAGGCAGTTTGAAAAAGGCGCATCTGTCATCAGCCTGGCCGGGAGTCTCTCGCGGGGCCGATGCAAGCGCTTCGCGATCTCAAATGGCAAATCTCAAATCGCAAAATCTGACATCTGTCCGCCACAGTACTTTGGCGGAGAGATTCCGAGCGACGCGAGGACATGTCGGCCCTTCGAGAAACCCCCGGCCAGGCGGTTCAACGTGGACCTTTTTGATCGGCCGCAAAATTTTTCTGCGCTCTGAAAACCGTTTAGTCTCGCCGTTTGCGCGAGCTGGCGGTGAAGAGTTTTTTCAGCGCGCGGCGGATCTCCGGATCCTTGATCGAACCCAGCATCTCCTCGTCGAGCTTCGATGGCGAAGCGGACGGAGGAGACGGTTCGGGTGCTTCGTTGGTTTGTGCGGCGGCTTTCGCTTCCACTTTGCCGGTCACGAAAAAGATATTCTTGACGACTTCTTTTCCGAGCGTCTGATTGATTTTATCGGCGATCGTATCCTTGAGATACTGAAGCTGCTGCATCCATACCGGGCTCGAGACCTTTACAAAGAGAGTCCCCTGGCGGATCTTTTCCGGCTGGGCGTTGCGCGCGATGGTATCGCCGACCGCCTCATTCCATATCGGCCACACGCCGTATTCTCCGAGCCTGCCGGTCGGGTCCAGACGCTTGAGCGACTTGTCCAGCACTTGGCCGAGCTTTTCGATGGGATCGTGTTTTTCCATATTCTCGTCGAACCATATTTATCAAAACTAGGCGTGCGACTCTACACCTTCGCGGACCAGGGAGGCCTGCCCTCAGCGCGAGCCGATGGGTCTCTACGCGTCTGCTCCGAAGTACCAACCTGAGTTTGATGTCACATTCACAACCACCAAAGTGTCGGACGTCTCGTCGCTTCAGACAGGCACTCCCTGGACCACGTGCGGGAGGGGTACGAGGGGGGTGAGTCTGTAGGCCGCGGACGCAGGAGCGCGAAGATGCAATGGCTTGTTGGGTGCTTGGCTATGGGCCGATATCTTGCGAAGCGCACTCGATCCACAATAAGGTGGATGTCCTCATCGAGGCACTGACCTATCGGCCGCGGCCGTAAGATTCATCCCCCGAGGAGCGCGCACACGGCAATCCAAATTTTTTCTCGCAACCAAAAATTTTTCTTGACAAATATTTTTAAAAGTCTCATAAGAGCTTTTACACAACAACATATAGGGGTATATTGAGAGAGTAGCCCACAAGACCTGGGAAAGTACCCCGTGAAAGGGAGAATCGGGCACATGGCTAAAGCAGCGCCACAGCAGGCGGAAGAGAGGGTCGCCGGGACCGAAACAAAGGTAAGGACCGGGCTCAAGATGGAGCGTTATTTTACACGCGCGGGGGTCGATCCTTACGACGAGATCGAGTGGGAGGCGCGCTCCGCGACCATCCTCAATGAAAAGGGCAAGGTTGTCTTCGAACAGGCCAACGTCGAGATCCCCAAGTTCTGGTCGCAGATGGCGACTAACGTCGTGGTCTCCAAATATTTCCGCGGCCCGCTGGGCAGCCCGCAGCGCGAGCAGAGCGTCCGGCAGTTGATCGGCCGCGTGGTCAACACCGTGACCGCGTGGGGGAAGGCCGACGGCTACTTTGCGACGGATGACGACGCCGAGACTTTCGCCGACGAGCTCACGCACATCCTGGTGCAGCAAAAAGCCTGCTTCAATAGCCCGGTTTGGTTCAACTGCGGCATCGAGGAAAAGCCGCAGTGCTCCGCCTGCTTCATCCTTTCCGTCGACGACACCATGGAATCTATTTTGGACTGGTACCGTAAAGAGGGGATCATCTTCAAAGGTGGTTCCGGCTCGGGCGTGAACCTTTCTCGAATCCGCTCCGCGAAGGAACAGCTTGCCGGCGGCGGGACCGCCTCCGGTCCGGTTTCCTTTATGAAAGCCGCGGACGCTTCCGCCGGCGTCATCAAGTCCGGCGGCAAGACGCGCCGGGCGGCGAAGATGGTGATTCTCAACGCCGACCACCCCGACATCGAAGAATTCATAAAGTGCAAGGTCGAGGAAGAGAAGAAGGCCTGGGCGCTGATCGAGGCCGGCTACGATTCGAGCCTCGACGGTCCTGCCTACGGCAGCGTCTTTTTCCAGAACGCCAACAACTCGGTGCGCGTGACGGACGACTTCATGCGGGCCGTGCTGGAGGACCGCGAATGGAAGACGCGTTTCGTCAAGAACGGCGAGACCTGCGACACTTACAAGGCGCGCGACCTCTTGCGCATGATCGCCGAGGGAACGTACCTCTGCGGCGATCCGGGTATGCAGTTCGACACGACCATCAACGATTGGCATACCTGCTCCAACACGGGACGGATCAACGCGTCCAACCCGTGCTCGGAGTACATGCACCTGGACAATTCCGCTTGCAATCTCGCGTCCCTCAACCTGCTCAAGTTCTTGCGCGACGACGGCGGCTTCGATGTCGAATCGTTCCGGCGGACCGTGGATATCATCATTCTCGCCCAGGACATCCTGGTCGACAACGCCTCTTATCCGACGCCGGAGATCGGCAAGAACGCTCATAAGTTCCGCGAGCTGGGAATGGGCTATGCCAATCTCGGCGCGCTGCTCATGTCGCTCGGTCTTCCGTACGACTCCGATGCGGGGCGGTCGTATGCCGCGGCCATTACTGCTCTAATGTCCGGGGAAGGCTATCTGCAATCCGCCCGCGCCGCCGGGAGCCTGGAGCCTTTCGAAGGTTATGCGGAGAACCGGCAGCCGGTGCTTCGCGTGCTCAATAAACACCGTTCGAGCGCCTACAAAATTTCGACCTCGCACGTGCCGTTGGATCTTTTGACCGCGGCGCGCGAGGTGTGGGATCAGACCTGCAAAGAGGCCGAGGCGCACGGGGTCAAAAATTCCCAGATCTCCGTGCTCGCGCCGACCGGGACCATCGCTTTCATGATGGACTGCGACACCACCGGCGTCGAGCCGGACATCGCGCTGGTGAAGTACAAGAAACTTGTCGGCGGCGGGCTCTTCAAAATCGTCAACAATACTGTACCGCGCGCGCTCAAGAGACTCGGCTATGACGTCAAGCAGATCCAGGAGATCATGGAGTATATCGAAGAGCACGAGACGATCGAAGGCGCACCGCACTTGAAGGACGAAGACCTGCCGGTGTTCGACTGCGCCTTCAAGCCGGCCAACGGGAGCCGCACGATTCACTACATGGGCCACCTGAGAATGATGGGCGCAGTCCAGCCGTTCATCTCGGGTGCGATCTCGAAGACCATCAACATGCCGAGCGACGTCACGGTGGATGAGATCACGCAAGCCTACATCGAGGGATGGAGGCTCGGAGTCAAGGCGGTGGCGATCTACCGCGACGGCTCCAAACGGACGCAGCCGCTTAATACCTCTAAAGAGGAAAGCAAGGCAGCCAAGGCCGAGGCGAAAGAGTCCCGCCCCTTGAGACGGAAGCTTCCCGACGAGCGCAGATCGTACACCCACAAATTCGACATCGCCGGCCACGAGGGTTACATCACCGTCGGCATGTACGAAGACGGCCAGCCGGGCGAGATCTTCATCACGATGTCGAAGGAGGGCTCGACGATCTCGGGCCTGATGGATTCCTTCGCGACCGCGATCTCCATGGCCCTGCAATACGGCGTGCCGCTGAGAGTCCTGGTGGACAAGTTCAGCCACATGCGCTTCGAGCCGTCCGGGTTCACCAAGAATCCGAACATCCCGATCGCCAAGTCGATCATGGACTACATCTTCCGCTGGTTGGCGACGAAGTTTCTCGACGGCGACGCGCAGCAGGAAGTCGGCGTCGTCAAGGAAAGCGTGGAAGAGGAAGCGGTTCCGGAGAAAAAAGTTGTGCCGCTCACGGCGGCGCCGCGCGGCGGCGCGCCGGTGACGACGATCAGCAGCGTCACGAGCCTTTATCAGCAGGACGCTCCGCCATGCCCGGACTGCGGCGCGATCATGATTCGGAGCGGCGCCTGTTACAAGTGCATGAACTGCGGTGCCGTCAGCGGCTGCTCGTGACCTGAGCTTTACAACTCGTTTCACATGGGGTGGGATGGGAGAGGTTAAATCTTTTTGCGCCAAAGCCTTCGCCGCCGCCAAGCTCTGCAGCTACTGCGGCCGCCGGCTCTCTTTTTTCGGCGGCCGGTTCGATTCGAAAGTCCGGGATTATCTGGTGCCTCTTTCGAGAGGCGGGATCGATGTCCCGGAGAATATCGTCGCCTCCTGCAAGGAGTGCCAAGCGCTCAAGGGCGACTACCTGAACTATGCGCTTCTCCCGCTCGATGCCAACCGGCGCCGCGTCATCACCGACGTCAGAAGATACCTCGTGGAGATCAGGCAGCTTGTCGGCACCCGGCCGTCCATCATGGATCTTCCCGGATCGCGACGATAGCTCCCTAGGGCGGATTTTCGAAGAGAGCGTCGCTCGAGGCGAACCTTTCTGACCGCAGCCGATAGTTCGCTGCCTCGAGGGCCACCCGCGCCGACCCCTTATGCTGCCTGCTCCTACGGTTTGCGCCTGACGGAACGTGCACGTCTCTGCGTCTGCGGTCTCCAGGCTCGCCCCTTCGCTCCGTCCAGCGAGGCGGTTCGCCGCGCAACTATCGTAACCGGCCGACCGGGAGTTTCTCGAAGGGCCGATGCGTGGGACGAAGTGGATCAGGCGTAATTCAAGATTTCTCGTAGCATTCTCGTGCCGCGTTGCACAGACGTATCGCATCGGCCTGGAGGGAGACTCTCGGTCGGGCTGATGGCAGGTGAGACTTTGTGAGCAGCCTGCTAGGCGGGTTATTTCTTTTCCAGATAGATCACGCCGTTCTTATTGTCGATCTCGACGCGGAACTGGCTTAAGAAATTGAGTCCGAGCAGGCCGGCGATGCCGGGATCGGGGAAGACGTCGTGGACCGCGACCTTGAGATCTTTTAACCCCAGCCCGCCGAGATCCAATGAGCCGACGTTGACCAGCGGCGCTTCGATGACGCCGTTGGCCGTCTGAAGCGCGATCACCCCGGAAGCGTTATCCAGATTTAATTCCAACTGCTTCGCAGTCGCCTGTGAGATCGTCGTATAGCTGGCGCCGGTATCGACGACGAACTTCGCCGCCGCCTTCTCGTTGAGCATCGCCTGCACGACCATCAGCTCGCCCTGCTTGTGGAACTTTACCGAGGCCTTGTCGGCGGAGGTCGGCGCGGGAAGGGGCCGGCTGCCGGTTGGGATTCGCGTCGCTGTGGCGCGGAATTTCTGCGGCACGTTTTTCAGGCTGTCGGTGAAATGGACGACTCCCTTCTCGTCCATCCAGCGGATGATCTCCGCGGCCCTTGAAGCGCCGGCCGAGAGAAATAACGCCGCGATCATGATAACAAAGAGTCCGCACAGCCGTTTCATGTCTGGATGAATTTAGCACAGAGCACCGCCCATAAAAAACGTCTTTGTGCAGCGCCGCCTTTCACAAAATTTTGTCGGGGCGACCCGCCGTGGTCGCCCGCAAAAAGGGCAGGCACAGAGGCCTGCCCCTACATAGACATGTCGTGGCGTTAAATTGAACCACTACCGGCGATTCTACTGCTTTACAAGGATATGTGAGTATGGTAGATCAATAACAACTAAATCAAGAAAGAGAGATGATGAACGGAGGACAGATGGGGATTGCTCAGCCGCAGCGAAAAGAAGTTATTGAGCAGTTCAGACTCCATCAGACCGACACTGGCTCCCCTGAAGTCCAGGTTGCACTGTTGAGCCAGCGGATCGATCACCTTACGGAGCATTTCAAGCTCCACGTCAAGGATCACCACTCCCGCCGTGGTCTCCTCAAGCTGGTAGGGCAGAGGAGACGCCTTCTCGATTATCTCAGGAAGAACGACTACGAGAGATATCGAAGTTTGATCCAACGGTTGGGCATCAGGAAGTAGTGGCTCAGGCTGAGATCCCTCCTCCCGTCCGGTCGCCCTTAAAGCTCCTCCCGTTCACCTAGAAGGGTCCAATCATGGCAAAAAAAATCTCCGTTGACTTCCACGGCCGTCCTCTATCCATCGAGGTCGGCAGAATGGCCAAGCAGGCCGACGGCGCGGCGCTCGTGCAATACGGCGAGACGGTCGTCCTCGTGACCGCGGTGGCGGCCAAAGAGGTCAGGGCCGACACCGACTTCTTTCCCCTGACGGTCGATTATCAAGAGAGAACTTTCGCGGCGGGAAAAATTCCCGGCGGCTTTTTCAAGCGCGAGGGCCGGCCTTCGGAAAAAGAAATTCTAACCTGCCGGCTGATAGACCGCTCGATCCGGCCGCTCTTCGCCGGCGGGCTCCGGTGCGAGACCCAGATCATCGCCACGGTGCTTTCGGCGGATCGGGAAAACGATCCCGACGTCGTAGCGATGCTGGGCGCCTCGGTGGCTCTGGAAGTTTCCGATATTCCTTTCAACGGGCCGCTGGCCGGTGTTCGGATCGGACGGGTGGACGGAAAATGGGTGATAAATCCGACGCAGAGCCAGTTGCATGAGAGCTCCGTCGATATCTTCCTCTCCGGCAGCCGCGACGCCATCGTCATGGTCGAGGGCGGCGCGCGGATCGTGCCGGAAGACGAGATTCTCGAAGCGTTATTCAAGGGCCACGAGGCGATCCAGCCGTTGCTGGATTATCAGGAGCAGCTCAAGCGGGAAGTGGGAAAACCGAAGCGTCTCGTGCCGTTGATCGAGCCCGACCAGGCTCTCCGGCAGCGCATCGAGGCGGCGGCCAAGACCAATCTGCTTGAAGCCATTTCCATTGCGGAGAAGCTTGAACGATATAAAAGACTTGACGAGGTCAAGAAGGTGGCCGTCGCCGAGGCCCTGATGGAGGATCCCGACAGGGAAAAGGACATCAAGACAACCTTCGACGAGCTCAAAAAGAATTATTTCCGCCAGCAGATCGTCAAAGAGGGCCGGCGCATCGACGGCCGGGGACTTAAAGATATCCGGCCGATCACCTGCGAGGTCGAAATCCTGCCGCGCACCCACGGCTCGGCGCTCTTCACCCGCGGCGAGACCCAGGCGCTGGTCATCACGACCCTGGGAACGACTTCCGACGAGCAAAAGATCGACGCGCTGATCGGCGAGCATTACAAGAAATTCATGCTCCATTACAACTTCCCGCCTTTCAGCGTCGGCGAAGTCAAGTTTTTGCGCGGACCCAGCCGGCGGGACATCGGCCACGGCAATCTGGCCGAGCGCGCGCTGCTGCACGTATTGCCGCCGGAAGAAGACTTTCCCTACACCATTCGCATCGTCTCCGAGGTGCTGGAATCGAACGGCTCCACTTCGATGGCGACAGTTTGCGGCGGCTCTCTCTCGCTCATGGACGCCGGCGTCCCGATCACCGCGCCGGTGGCGGGCATCGCCATGGGACTCATCAAAGAGGGCGATCAGGTCCGCGTGCTCTCCGACATTCTCGGCGACGAGGACCATCTCGGCGACATGGACTTCAAAGTCGCCGGTACCCGCGAAGGCGTTACGTCGCTGCAAATGGACATCAAGATATCCGGCGTCACGCGCGAGATCATGCGCGAGGCGCTCTATCAAGCCAGGGACGGACGGCTGCATATTCTTGGAGTGATGGACAAGACGATCGCCGCGCCGCGCAAAGAGCTCTCCGGCCATGCGCCGAGAATCATCACGCTGAAAGTCAGGCCGGAGAAGATCCGCGAGATCATCGGCCCCGGCGGCAAGGTCATCCGCGGGATCGTGGAAGAGACCGGCGTCAAGATGGACGTGGAGGACGACGGCACCGTCATGATCGCGTCCAACGACGAGGCCGCCAGCCGGAGAGCGGTGGAGATGGTGCAGAGGATCACGGCCGAGCCGGAGATCGGGAAAATCTATCGCGGCACGGTGAGAAAGATCATGGACTTCGGCGCCTTTGTGGAAATCCTTCCCGGGACCGACGGGCTCGTGCACATCTCTCAGCTCGCTCCGGAGCGCGTGCGCCGGGTCACCGACGTGCTGAACGAAGGCGACGAGGTCATGGTCAAGGTTTTGGAAATCGACAAGCAAGGCAAAATCAAGCTCAGCCGGAAGGAAGCGCTGGCGGAGGCCGGGTCCCAGTCTTGATAGAACCGACGTATTTTCTTTTAAATGTTTAAAAAGACCGTTCTCGACAACGGCATTCGCATCCTCACCCGCGAGATGCCGGATGCGCGCTCCGTCAGCTTGGGAATCTGGGTAGAGAACGGCTCGCGCCACGAATCGCGCCAGCAGAACGGCATCTCGCACTTTCTCGAGCACCTCTATTTCAAGGGCACGGAGCGGCGCAACGCGACCCAAATCGCCGAGGAGATGGACTCCGTCGGCGGCGTGCTCAACGCCTTTACCGCCAAGGAGTACACCTGCTACTACGTCAAGGTGCTGGACGAGAACCTGTCCCTGGCCGTCGATCTGCTCGCCGATATTTTTCTCCACTCGGTTTTCGACCCGGAGGAGATCGAGCGCGAGAGAACGGTGATCCTGCAGGAGATCTCGCAGTCCGAAGACACGCCCGACGATTACGTGCACGATCTTTTCAGCCTGGATTTTTTTCCCGATCACCCGTTGGGGCGGCCGATCTGCGGCGACGCGGCCACCGTCGGCAACATGCATCGGGACGATTTTCTAAACTTCGTCCGCGAGCGTTATCTTCCCGGCCGGGTGATCGTCGCGGCCGCCGGCCACCTGAGCCATGAATATCTCGCGGCGGAGATGAGCCGGAGGTTAGGGGTGGTCCAAAGTGCCGAATCCAAAATCGAAAATCTAAAATCTAAAATCGAGGGCTCTCCCAAGCTTCAGGCCGGTATTTTCCAGCACGCAAAGGCCTTGGAACAGGTCCATCTATGCTTCGGCGTCGGCGCGATCCACCAGTCGCATCCGAAGCGCTACGCCGCCTATGTCCTCAACACCATTCTCGGCGGCGGCATGAGCTCCCGTTTGTTCCAGGAGATCCGCGAGAAGCGCGGCAAAGCATACTCGGTTTACTCCTTTCTTTCCTCATATCGGGACGTCGGGTATCTGGGGATTTACGCCGGCACGAGCCTCGACTGGACGGAAGAAGTCGTCGAGCTGATTCTCAGCGAGATGAAGCGGATGGGCGCGGGCAATATCCGCAACGAAGAAATCGAGCGGACGAAAAGCCAATTGGTCGGCAACATGATCCTGGGACTCGAGAGCTCAGACTCCTGGATGAGCCATATCGCCAAGGACGAGATCTATTTCGGCAAAGCCAACTCTTTGGAGGACATCATCCAGGGAGTTCGCTCCGTGTCGCGCGAGGAGGTCGTCGGGCTCGCCGCATCTATTTTACGGCCCGAGGCTATGGCGCTCACGCTCCTGGGCGACATCGATAAGAAAAAACTGGACCTGAGCAGCGCATTCCATTAGGATAATAGCGGGAGATGGACATCATCTCTCGCTTTCCGATTTCATTTTCTTTCATATGGAGGAGGTCCGGATTCAAATCAAGCGTGTGCGCACGCGGGAGGAAGAGTTTTCCCTTCCGGCCTATATGACCGAAGGCTCGGTAGGAATGGACCTCGGGGCGGACCTGGATGAGGATTTGATCCTTCAGCCGCTGGCGCGCGCGTTGATCCCGACCGGCATTGCGGTAGCCTTGCCGCTCGGCTTCGAGGCCCAGATTCGGCCGCGCAGCGGCTTGGCGCTGCGTGACGGGGTCACTCTCGTCAATAGTCCGGGAACGATCGATTCCGACTATCGCGGCGAGATTCAGTTGATCGCCATCAATCTGGGAAAAGAGCCGGTCGTCATTCGCCGCGGCCAGCGGGTCGCGCAGATGATCGTGCAGCGCGTCTGCAGAGTGAAGTGGCAGGAGGTCGAGGAACTGCCGGCCTCGGAGAGACAAGGAGGCGGGTTCGGCCACACGGATAAAAAATAATGTTGAGTTTTTGATTTTGAATATTTTGAATGTTAAATTTCAAAAAAGAACTCCGATAAGTCAAAACTCAAAATTCATAATTCGAAATTCGGGTTTGAACCAGATGATTGCACGTTATACTCGACCTGAGATGGGCCGGATCTGGACCGAGGAAAACCAGTTTCAGAAATGGCTCGAAGTTGAGGTGCTAGCTACAGAAGCGCTGGCCGAGCTTGGACAGGTGCCAAAGAGCGCCGCCGCACGCATCCGAAAAAAGGCCCGCTTCAACGTCGCGCGCATCCGCAAGATCGAGGCGGAGGTCAAGCACGAGACGATCGCGTTTCTAAGCTCGGTGGCGGAGTACGTCGGCGGCGACGCGCGCTACATCCACGTCGGGATGACTTCCTCGGACGTGATCGACACGGCGTTTGCGTTGCAGCTCAAGGAAGCGTCCGCCATTCTCATCGAGGACGTCAAAGATCTGATCAAAATACTGCGGCGCCAGGCATTCAAATACAAAAACGTTCCGATGATCGGCCGCACGCACGGCGTCCACGCCGAGCCCATCACGTTCGGACTCAAGCTCGCGCTGTGGCACGAGGAGATGAAGCGCAACCTGGAGCGCTTGCAGAGCGCCGCCGCCGAGGTCAGCGTCGGCAAGATTTCCGGCGCGGTGGGAACTTTCGCCCAGATCTCGCCCAAGGTCGAAGCTTACGTCTGCCGGAAGAGCGGTCTCAAGGCCGCGCCGGTCTCGAATCAGATCATCCAGCGCGACCGCCACGCGGTTTTCTTCGCCACATTGGCCGTCATCGCCGGCTCCCTCGAAAAATTCGCCGTCGAAATTCGCCACCTGCAGCGGACCGAGGTCCAAGAGGCGGAGGAGCCATTCACGGCCGGGCAAAAAGGCTCGTCGGCCATGCCGCACAAGAGAAACCCGGTGCTGTCGGAAAATATTTCCGGCCTTGCACGGCTCATGCGCTCCTACGCCATGGCCGCGCTCGAAGACATAGCGCTGTGGCACGAGCGCGACATCAGCCATTCCTCGGTCGAGCGCGTGATCGCGCCCGACGCCACGATCCTGCTCGACTACATGCTCGGCCGGATCGCCTACGTGCTCGGCGATCTCGCCGTCTATCCGGAAAACATGAGGCGCAACCTCCAGAAGAGCGGCGGCGCGATTTTTTCCGAGCGGGTCTTGCTTCGATTGGTCGATAAAGGCATCGCGCGCGACCGGGCCTACCGCATGGTCCAGCGCCACGCGCTCAAAGTCGGCAAAGAGGGCGGCGATCTGAAGCGTGAGTTAATGGGCGATCCGGAGATCCGGCGCTATCTCTCCGCCCGCGAGATCGAGGACAGCCTGGACTTGAAGCACTATCTCAAGAACGTCGATACGATCTTCAAACGGGTGTTTTAACCGATCATGCGTGTTAAAATTTTTATCTCGTTCAAGGACGGCGTGCTGGACCCGCAGGGCAAGGCGGTCGAAAGATCGCTGCACACGCTCGGCTACGGCGAGGTCCGGGACGTGAGGATGGGAAAATATCTCGAGATCGAGCTGGAGGCCGCTGCGCGCGAGACGGCGGAGGCGCGCGTGCGCGAGATGTGCGACAAGCTGCTCGCCAATCCCGTGATCGAGGATTATAGATTCGAAATTCAGGAGTAATGCTATGCGCTGGGGAGTGATCGTGTTTCCCGGATCGTGCGACGACCACGACGTCTACGACTGCCTGAAGCGCGTGCTCAAGCAAAAGGTCGAGTTTCTCTGGCACAAGGACCGTCTCAACCGCAACATCGACTGCGTCGTGTTGCCGGGCGGGTTTTCCTACGGCGATTATCTCCGCTGCGGCGCGATGGGCCGCTTCTCGCCGATCATGCGGGACGTGATCGAGTTCGCCGGCCGCGGCGGACTCGTGCTCGGCATCTGTAACGGCTTTCAAACCCTCTGCGAGGCCGGCCTCCTTCCCGGAGCGCTCGTGCGCAACGCGTCGCTCCAATTTGTCTGCCGGCCGGTTTATCTCCGCGTCGAAGAGACCGACACGCCGTTTACCTCGGCGGCGAAAAAAGGACAGCTCTTGAAGCTTCCCGTGAAGCACGGCGAGGGCTGCTACTACGCGGACGATGTCACGCTCAAGCGCCTCAATAAAAACCGCCAGGTCCTGGTTCGTTACGTGGATGCCAAAGGCCGGCCGACGCCCGCCGCGAACCCCAACGGATCCATCGATAATATTGCCGGCGTCTGCAACGAGGGACGAAACGTATTCGGACTGATGCCGCATCCGGAGGACGCGAGCGAGAAAATCCTCGGCAGCGAGGATGGACTCAAAATCTTTTCTTCGATCGCCGCCGCGGGCGGCAAGCGCGAGAAGAAGGCATGGGCCGGGTAGCCGAAAAAGCTTTGTCCCAGACCGCGCTCACTCCCGAGGTCATCGCCGCCCATGGTCTCACGGACGAGGAGTACCGGAAGATCGTCGATCTTCTCGGACGCGAGCCGAACTACACCGAGCTCGGCGTCTTCTCGGTCATGTGGTCGGAGCATTGCAGCTATAAAAGCTCCCGTCTGTTCCTCAAACGACTTCCCACCGAAGGCAAAGCCGTGATCCAGGGGCCGGGAGAGAACGCCGGCGTCGTCGACATCGGCAGCGGTCTTGCCGCGGTCTTCAAGATGGAGAGCCACAACCATCCGTCGTTCATCGAGCCGTACCAGGGCGCGGCGACCGGCGTCGGCGGCATCCTGCGCGACGTCTTCACGATGGGGGCGCGGCCCGTCGCTTCTCTCAACTCGCTCCGCTTCGGCAGCTTCGATCATCCGCGCACGCGCTATCTCCTCGGCGGCGTCGTCGCGGGCATCGGCGGCTACGGCAACTGCATCGGCGTGCCGACCGTCGGCGGCGAAGTTTTCTTCGACGAATCCTACAACGCCAACATTCTGGTCAACGCCTTCACGCTCGGCATCGCCAAGAAGCAGCGCATCTTCAAGGGCCGTGCGACCGGAGTCGGCAACCCGGTGATCTACGTCGGCGCCAAAACCGGACGCGACGGCATTCACGGGGCGACGATGGCGTCCGAATCGTTCTCGGACGAGTCCGAGAAAAAAAGGCCGACGGTCCAGGTCGGCGATCCGTTTACGGAGAAGCTCCTGCTGGAAGCCTGCCTGGAGCTGATGAAAGGCGATCTGGGTGATCTCATTGTGGGCATTCAGGACATGGGCGCCGCCGGCCTCACCAGCTCGTCGGTGGAGATGGCGGACCGGGCCGGGACCGGCGTCGAACTCGAGCTGTCGCGCGTGCCGCTGAGAGAAACCGGCATGAGCCCTTACGAGATCCTGCTCTCGGAATCCCAAGAACGGATGCTCCTGGTGGCGAAAAAAGGCCGCGAGGCGGAGGTCAAGAAAATTTTTCAACGCTGGGACCTGGACGCGGTCGTGATCGGCAAGGTGACGAAGGACCGGACCTTCCGCGCCCTCTTCAACGGCGTCGAGGTCGCGCGGATTCCGGTAGCGGCGCTGACGTCCGCAGCGCCGGTTTACCAGCGACCGGCGGAGCGCCCGGTGGCTCTCGACGAGATTCAAAGGCTCAACCTAGACGAGATTCCGGCGCCGGCGAATCTGGAGACGGCGCTGAAGCTCTTGCTCGATTCGCCCAACATCGCGTCGAAGGAATGGGTTTACCGGCAGTACGACCACCTGGTGCGGAGCAACACGGTCGTCGGGCCTTCGGCCGACGCGGCGGTGATCCGGATCAAAGGCGTGAAGCAGGGGTTGGCCCTCACCGTGGACGGCAACGGGCGCTATTGCTTCCTCGATCCCTACGTCGGCGGAATTCTTGCCGTGTCGGAAGCGGCGCGCAATCTCGCCGCGGTCGGCGCGCGCCCGATCGGCTTGAGCGACTGCCTCAACTTCGGCAGCCCGGAGCGGCCGGAGGTGATGTGGCAGTTTTCCCAGGTCATCGAGGGCATGCGCGCCGCCTGCGCCGCCCTCGGAGTGCCGGTTGTGAGCGGCAACGTGAGCTTCTATAATGAAACCGATGGAGTGCCGATTTACCCCACGCCGACGATCGCGATGGTCGGTCTCCTGCCCAGGGTCGAGCGGCACGTCACGCCCTGGTTCAAGACGGTAGGGGACGTTATCGTGCTTCTCGGCCGGACGCGCGAGGAGCTCGGCGGCAGCGAGTATCTGAAGATCGTTCACGGGTTGGTCAAAGGGACGCCGCCGTGGATCGATTTGCGGCTGGAGCGGGCCGTGCAGCAGGCGTGCATCAACGCGATCGAGAAGGGGATCGTTCGCTCCGCGCACGACGTTTCCGACGGCGGCCTGGCGGTCGCGCTCGCGGAATGCTCGATCTCCGGGCCGGACAAGCCGCTCGGCGCGCGGATCGAGCTGCGCGAGATGATGCGGGGGGACGCGTTGCTCTTCGGCGAGTCTCAGTCGCGCATCGTCGTTTCGGTCCGGGAAAAAGATCTGGCGCGGCTCCGGCAAATCGCCGCCGAGGAGGGAGCGCCGATGCAGGTGCTCGGCGAGGTCGGAGGGTCGAGGCTGTCGATTCAGTCGCTCGTGCAGTTGCCGGTAGAAGAGATGCGGTCTATATGGGTGCACAGCCTGGAGCGGCGGCTGAAGGGAAAGGATGAAGGATGAGGATGAAATCAAAGTGGGGATAAGGTAAAGAGGTAAGGGATCAATGTTCGATAAGTTCCACGAAGAATGCGCGGTGATGGGCGTCTACGGCCATCCCGAGGCGGCCAACCTGGTCTATCTCGGCCTCTACGCGCTGCAGCACCGCGGCCAGGAATCTTCCGGCATCGTCTCGTCCGACGGCAAGATCCTGATCTCGCACCGGCAGATGGGACTGGTCGCGGACATTTACAAAGAAGACGTGATGCGGCGGCTCGAAGGGCCGAGCGCGATCGGCCACAATCGCTACTCCACCACCGGGCAGAGCCACCTGCGCAACGCGCAGCCGTTCGTTGTCGAATACTCCCAGGGCCCGATCGCCATCTCGCATAACGGCAATCTCGTCAACGCGCACGTGCTCCGCGAGGAGCTGGAAATCTCCGGCTCGATCTTCCAGTCCACCTCAGACACCGAGGTGATCATCCATCTGATCGCGACCTCCAAAGAACAGAGCCTGATGAGCCGCATCGTCGAGGCGCTCAGCCGCGTCCGCGGCGCGTACTCACTGCTCTTTCTCACGCCGGAGCGGATGATCGCCGCGCGCGATCCGAGCGGGTTCCGCCCGCTCGTCCTCGGCAAGCTCAAGTCGTCGACGCCGCGCGGCGGCTTTGTCGTCGCCTCGGAGACCTGCGCGTTGGACCTGATCGAGGCCGACTATCTGAGGGAAGTCGAGCCGGGCGAGATCATCACCTTCGGCGCGCGCGGGATGGAGTCGCTGAAGCCGTTTCCGCCCTCGCCGCACGCGAAATGCATCTTTGAATACATTTATTTCTCGCGGCCCGACAGCAATCTCTACGGCCGCAACGTCTATCAGGTGAGAAAAGAGCTGGGGCGCCAGCTTGCGCGCGAGAGCGCGATCGAGGCCGACCTCGTAACGCCGGTGCCGGACTCGGGCGTGCCGGCGGCGATCGGCTTCGCCGAGGAGTCGGGCATCCCGCTGGAGTTCGGGCTGATCCGCAACCATTACGTGGGCCGGACCTTCATCGAGCCACAGCAGTCGATCCGCCACTTCGGCGTCAAGATCAAGCTCAACGCCCAGCGCGAGGTGCTGCAAGGAAAGCGGGTCGTCGTGGTGGACGATTCGATCGTGCGCGGCACGACGAGCCGGAAGATCATTCGCATGCTGCGCGACGCCGGCGCCAAGGAAGTGCACATGCGTATCAGCTCGCCGCCGACGATCAGCCCCTGCTACTACGGGATCGACACGCCGACGCGCGCCGAGCTGATCGCCTCCACGAATTCCACCGAGGAGATCCGCAAGTTCATCGAAGCAGACACCCTCGCTTATCTCAGCCGCGACGGGATGTATACGTTTCTGAAGAACGGCGAGAAGCAAGGCTTCTGCGACGCCTGCTTCAGCGGCGATTATCCGGTCCACTTCGACGACGAGGGCCACACCCGCCAGCTGCACCTCTTCGACGCTCTCCAGCAGCGATAGGAGGACGGCCATAAAGACCCAACTCCTTCGTTGTGCTCGGCCCGCTTCGCGTCAACGTACTAAAAGAGTACGCCTCCGCTCGCGGACCTTCGCACGCCTCGGATTTGGGCCTTTCTGACCGTCCTCAAACTTTTTGGAAGACTTCAAATCAGCTTCGAGAAACCCCCAGGCGGGCGTTAAGATTGTTGCGCTCGATCGCGTCTCGCTCGACGTACTAGAAGAATGCGCCTGCGCTCGCCGATTCTTCGTGCGCCTCGTAGCTGGAGCGTTTCTGACCAGCTCTAGACGTTGGAGTGAAGAACGCCTATATAGCCATAACGTCATTCTGAGCGAAGCGAAGAATCTCTCCGCGTCGTTGACAAGTCCCCAGTGATTGACAAGCTGCACCTAGGAATGGCCGTTTGTAAGACCTGAATTAAGACAAAGAACGGCCATGACAAACGAGATGTCGTTTGCCCTGGCCGCTCTCAGAAAATTTGGGGAAGGGTTTTGCTACTTGAGATGACGACTGACCAGCTTGGTCATCTCAAACATCGTGACCTTTTTCTTGCCGCCGAAGACCGCTTTGAGGCTGTCGTCGGCGTTGATCATCGTCCGCTTCGTTTTGTCCTGGAGCCCTCTGCGCTTGATATACTGCCAGAGCTTCTTGGTGACCTCGGTGCGCGGAAGAGCCTTGCTCCCCACAACCTCTGCCAAAGCCGCGGACGGTTGCATCGGTTTCATGAATGCAGCATTCGGTTTGCGTTTCGCCATTTTCTCCTCCTTGGAGTTATTTACTAGTTGGAGTTTATAGCAAAGGAAAGTTTTGTTTACCAGCTTTTTTTTCATTTTTTCGTAGGGCGCGGGTCGCATCCCTGTCCACCGTCCAATCGCCGTTTTCCACCCCGAGCGCCACCCTATAATCCGCCCACGCGCTGGCGGCGGTGACGTAGCCCTGGCGGACGTCCTCGAGAACCTTTTCCGCCGGCCGCTCCAGAGCATCGGCCATGCCGCCGCCTCCGGGGCGATCCAGGCGCAGGAGGTCACCCTTGCGGAGAATGTAATCGCCGAAGCGGGAGGGGAGCCGTTTTTCGTCTTTCGTGCCGGGATTGACGATGCACGCTCCTTTTATTCCCGGTTTTCCTCCCTCGGCGCCCTGGGGCGCGATCAAGTGTTTGTCCGTGCGCATGGAGAAACGGACTTCATCCTGGAGGATGCGGCATTCGCGGACGAAGCCGAGCCCGCCGCGGAACTTGCCCGCGCCGCCGGAATCGGCGATCAGCTCGAAGCGCTCGACCCGGGTGGGAAACTCCGACTCGATGATCTCCACCGGCGCGGTGCGGCAGTTGCTCAAGTGAAAAGCCATTGCCGAGACGCCGTCTTGGCCGGATCTCGCGCCGGTGCCGCCGCTGAATATCTCGTAGTGGACGTAGTCTCTCCCGCCGCCGCTTCGTCCTCCCAGCACCATGGCCGCGCTGCCGGAGCTACCGGCGACTCTCTTCTCCGGCGCGAAACGGGCCAGCGCTCTGAAGAGCGCTTCCACCACGGCCAGCGCCGTCGGCATATACGTGTTGACTGCGCCCGGAAAGCGCGGATGGAGCACGCTGCCTTCGCGGAATGTTGTCCGGCTCACCGCGGCGAGACCCTGATTGATCGGCAAGCATGGATCGACCAGAGAGATGAGGCAGTAAGAGCAACAGGCCCGTACCAGCGACGGCCGGATATTCGCCGGGCCGTGCGTCTGATCGCTCGACCCGCTGAAATCGAAATCGATTCGATCGCCCCGCTTTTCCACTTTCACGTGAATTCGGATGGGACGATCGAGATCGATGCCGTCATGATCCACGAAGCTCTCTCCCTCAGACGCGCCGTCCGGCCACGAGGCGATCGCTTGCCTGACCCGCGCTTCCGTATAGGAAGAGAGCAGCGTCGTCGCCGTGAGAATAATTTCTTTGCCGTAGCGGTTCATCAACTCCGCGAGCCTTTTTTCGCCGAGACGGTCCGCGCCGACCTGCCCGCGAATATCGCCGATCACAAGCTCGGGCGTGCGGCTGTTGGCGCTGATGAGAGCCTCGATCTCTCTCACGGTTTGATGTCGCGCGGCGAATTTCACCGGCGGCAGGTGCAGACCTTCCTGAAAAATTTCCCGTGCCTGGCCCGAGCCGCTTCCGGGCACCATGCCGCCGATATCGCTCTTGTGCGCCATGTTGGCGGCAAAGCCGACCCAGTCATCGTGAAAAAAGATGGGCGTCAGGACCGCCATGTCCGGCGCGTGCGGGCTCCCGCCCAGATACGGATGGTTCATGATGAACGCATCGCCGTCGTGAAGCTCAGAGCGCTTGAAGTGTGTGAGCAGTCCTTCGGCGCAGGCGGGAAACGCGCCCATATGAAGCGGCAGTACGACGTGCTGGGCGATCACCTCGCCGCGGCAGTTTAGAATCGCGCAGCTTGCGTCCTGGGATTCGCGGATGATCGTGGAGAAGCCGGTGCGGAAGAGCGAGTTCTGCATCTCCTGGACGATGCCGGCGAGACGCGCCTGAATGATCTGAAGGGTTATTGCATCAACCGTCATGCTGATGCACCGAGCGCTTGATAGTAGCGATCATCAATGTAGCGTCGCGCCGCCGGGAGCGGCAGCGAAATACGCCCGCTCTCTGCGAGCAGCTCAAGCACAGCGAGCACTCCGGTCTCCGTGGGCGCGAGGCTCGGCGGCGAGGATGGATTCAGATAGAGATCGTAGGTCTGCTCCGCCTGAGCCGGCGGCGTTTCCGTTGCGCGACTCAAAATATCCACGGCTCTGGAGCGATCCGCCACGTTTGCAAGCCATTCCCACGCGTCCTTAAGCGCTCTAAGGAAGTTCACGAATCTTTCATTGACTGCGCCTGTTTTTCGGACGACGCAGACCGTGAACGGATATGCAGGCGCGGCTTCGGTTGAGGAGCCGAGTCATTTTTGTCATCCTGAGCGTCAGCGAAGGATCTCGACCGAAGTCCCATTCCTCATGCGAGATTCTTCGTCGCCTTCGGCTCCTCAGAATGACATAGGAGTCTTTCAGCGGTCTGCAAGTGTTCTTCGCGCTTCGCTCGTCTGCTTCTCGTCGATGGAAAAATCGCCGTTTCCGGATTCGATCGCCACGCCGTATAGCTCGCGCGCTTTCTCCATCGAGACGTAGCCGTTCTTCACGTCGGCCAAAACTTTCAACGGCTCACGCTCCAGCGGATTTCCCAGGCCGCCGCCTCCCGGAGTATCCAGGCATACGACGTCGCCGGGATGGAGCAGATGATCGGAGTAGCGCGAAGGAATGATTTTTTCTTTTTCGGTGTTGGGATTGAGAGTGCACTTTCCCGGTTTTCCGGAAAAGCCGCCCTCGATTCCTTTTGGCGCTACGGCATGCTTGGTGGATCGGAGCGCGAAGCGCGCCTCCTGGTCGAGAAATTCATATTCGCGCACGAACCCCAAACCGCCGCGAAACTTGCCGGCGCCGCCGGAGTCGGAGATCAGCTCGAAGCGCCGGATGCGCGTGGAGAATTCGGATTCGACGATCTCCACCGGAGCGATGCGGGCGTTCGACTGATTGACGTTGGTGCCGGAGACGCCGTCCTTGCCGCTGCGTCCGCCGGAGCCGCCGCCGAAAATCTCGTACTGCACGTAGCTCCGGCCGGTCTTGTTGCTGCGGCCGCCCACGATGATCGAGCGGCTGCTGCACCCGTCCGCCACTTTTTTGTGCGGCGTGATCCGGCTCAAGCCCTCGAAGAGCGCTTCGACCAGGGCGTGCACCGTGGGGTTATACGTGTTCACCGGCGCGGGGAAGCGCGGGTTGACGACGCTGCCGTCGCCGACTTTGATTTCGATCACCCGCGCCATGCCGTGGTTGATCGCGAGCGCCGGATCGACCAGCGCGATCAGACAGTAGGCGCACGCGGCGCGTACGACGGTAGGCCGGATGTTGGCCGGTCCTTTGGTCTGCGCCGCCGAGCCGGTGAAGTCGAAGAATAGGCGGTCGCCTCTTTTCTCGAGCTTCACGTGGATGCGCACGGGTTTGTCCAGCTCGATGCCGTCGCTGTCGACGAAGCGTTCGCCTTCGCCGTTGCCGTCCGGCCACGAGGCGATCTCGCGCCGCACTTTCGACTCGGTCAGCGCAAACAGCGCATCGTAAGAATCGAGCACGGTCTCGCGGCCATATCTTTCCATCAGCTCCTGAAAGCGTCTTTCGCCCAGGCGGTCGGCCCCTACCTGGCCGCGCATGTCGCCGATCACCAGCTCGGGCGTGCGGCTGTTGGCGCCGATGATGTTCTCGATGTCGCCGCTCGGCTCGAAGCGCGCGACGTACTTGATCGGCGGAAGATGAAGCCCTTCCTGAAAAATCTCCCGCGCCTGGCTCCAGCAGCTTCCCGGAACCGGCCCGCCGATGTCGCTTTTGTGCGCCATGTTGGCGGCGAAGCCGACCCACTCGCCCTCGTAAAAAATCGGCGTCAGCACCGCCATGTCCGGCGCGTGCGGGCTCCCGCCCAAGTAGGGATGGTTGGTGATGAAAGCGTCGCCTTCGTGAATCTCGGAAGGCGCGTAGTGCTTGAGCACGCCAGCAGCGCACGCGGGAAAGGCGCCCATGTGGAGCGGCAGGACGACGTGCTGCGCGACGACTTCTCCGCGACAATTTAAAATCGCGCAGCTAGCGTCCTGCGATTCGCGGATGATCGTGGAGTAGCCGGTGCGAAAGAGGGAGTTCTGCATCTCCTGGACGATGCCGGCGAGGCGCGCTTGGATCACTTGGAGAGTTATCGCATCGACCGAAGCCATGAATACCTTGAGTTTTAACCACAAAGAACGCAAAGGGAAGTCCTTCAGACCCTTTTGAGTGCTTTGTGTTCTTTGCGGTTGATTTTCTCCCTACCGCTTGGCCGTGACGATGAGGTTACAGTAATGATCAACCACCGCCGTCTGCTCCGGGTGGATCACCGTCGTCGTGTCAAGTTGCTCGATCACCGCCGGCCCGGCGATCTGGTGGCCCGGCTCCAACAGGTCGCGGCGGTAAATCACGCAATCGAGCAGGCCGTGCTCTTTGCCGAAGAAGATTTTTCGCTCTCCGGTTCTAGCGCCCTCGATTTTTCTTCCCGTCGGTTTCGCCGGAGAAAGCTTCGCCGGGGGAACCATTCCGTGCGAAACCAGGCGCAGGCTCACCAATTCGACCGGCTCGGATTCCGCCTTGTGTCCGTGGGCTTGTTCATGCTGAGCGTCAAAGCGCCGGCGCATGAGATCCAAATCCGCTTTCTTCAGCGGCGGCAGCGGCGAGGTCACGGTCAGCTCGTATCCCTGTCCCGCATAGCGCAGATCGAGAAAAGCTTGCCACGCGATCTCGCCGTCGCCGAAGCCTTCACCGCGGAGATCGTTCTTTGCCTGGTCGGTAAGCTGGGAGAAAAGGCCGTTGATCTCATCGAGATCCAATTCTTTCAGCGGCGCGAGCTTCGATCTCACGTAATCGTGCTTGACGTCGGCAAGCAATAGTCCAAGCGCTGAAGTCACGCCGGGAGTCAATGGGATGAGCAGCGTCGGGATTCCGAGGTCGAGGGCGATCCTTCCGGCGTGCATCGGGCCGCCGCCGCCGAAGGCGATCAGCGTGAAGTCGCGGATGTCGTAGCCGCGCTGGGACGAGACCGCCTTGATCGCTTCTTCCATTTTGACGTTGATGATCTTGAGAATGCCGTCCGCGGATTCGAGCACGTTCAGGCCGAGCGGCTTCGCGATCTTTTCTTCGAGGAGCTTTTCGGCTTTCGCGCGGTTGAGCTTCAACCGGCCGCCGAGAAATTTCTCCGGGTGGAGCACGCCGAGAACGAGATTCGCGTCGGTGATGGTGACCTCTTCTCCTCCCTGGTCATAGCCGATCGGCCCGGGATCGGCGCCGGCGCTGTCCGGTCCGACATGGACGCCGCCGACGGCGTCGATGCGCGCGATCGTTCCGCCTCCGGCGCTGACCGTATGGATGTCGAGCATGGGAAGGCTGATCGGGCGCTGGTTAATCCTGCCTTGGGTCGTGACGCCCGGATTTCCTTCGTGGATGAGCGCCACGTCGCAGCTCGTGCCGCCCATGTCGAAGGTGATGACGTTTTTGATTCCCGCGAGCCGGCTGATGCCGAGCGAAGCGATGACGCCGCCGGCCGGGCCCGAGAGAACGGTCGCGACGGGTTTTTTTGCCGCGCTCTTAAACGTCGCCACGCCGCCGTTCGACTGCATGATATAGAGTCTCGGCGTCGCCACGCCGATCTCCCGCAATCTTTGCTCCAACCGGCCGAGGTAGCGGCTCATCACCGGGGCGATGTAGGCGTTGATCACCGTCGTGCTCAGCCGGTAGAACTCGCGGATCTGCGGCAGCACTTCGCACGAGAGCGACAGGCTCGCTTCGGGAAACTCGCGTTCGACGATTTCCTTGATCGCGAGCTCATGGCCGGGATTCAAGAATGAAAAGAGAAAGCAGGCGGCGATCGACTCGACTTTTTTCCGCTTCAGCCTGCGGACCGCCTGTAACGAAGATTCGACGTCGATCGGTTTCAGCACCGCGCCGCGAAAATCCACCCGCTCGGCAATTTCTTCGGTATAGTACGGTTCGGCGAGCAGCCTTGGCTTCTCAAAAAACAAATCGTACGTCGCTGGCCCGTAGCCGCGCGACTGCTCCATGACTTCGTAAATGCCGCGAAATCCTTCTGTCACGAGCAAACCGGTGCGCGCGCCCTTCTCTTCGAGCAGCGCGTTGGTGCCGACGGTGGTGCCGTGAGAGAAAAAAGAGATGTCTTTCGCCGCGCCGCCGCGGTCGAGCAGCTCTTTGACGCCGTTGAGCACCGCTTGAAACGGTTCCTTCGGCGTCGAAGGAAGTTTTGTGATGCTGATCTCACCGGACTCTTCGTTGAAAAAAACAAAATCCGAAAACGTCCCGCCCGTGTCCACCGTCACGCGGTACTTGGCCATCGTGAGTCTGGCGTAACATTATTCACATGGCCGTTCAACTATGGGCGTAACATTGGCTTCGAAGGTCCCTCGGGTCGCTTGGTTTTAGCCGGCCATCCCTGGTATATTTAGCCCTGAGATTTTCCGTTCAACGGGGCAACTAAGCGGTGGATGTCCTGGGACAAAAGGGATCGAATGAAAAATCGCATCACAAGCGCGGAAGCTAAGAGTTTTAGGGAGCGGTGGAAAACTGTCAACGCCGCCGAGCGGGAGGAACTACTCAAGACTCCAGTCATGCGCAAACTGCTTCAACTCGCTGCTCTCATGGCTTCAGTAAAACCCATGGGGTGGACTGAGGCGCTGGCGGCCGAAGAGGCCGAGGTGCGAGACCGCTGGAGCCGGCTCAGAAAGGCATTAGGTGGGTAAGCCGGAAGAGGCCTTGGCTCCTCTCTTAGCAGCTTTACGCGATCTCGTCTTGTGGTTTGAAAACGCGGACATTCGTGGCGCAGTCATAGGCGGCGTGGCCGCTTCCCTGCTTGGCCGCCCGCGAGTCACGCGGGACGTGGACGCTCTCGCGGTGTTAGATGAACAACAGTGGGAAAAATTCCTCAGCGCAGGGGCAGGGTTCGGGTTTGTCCCAAGGCGTCCTGACGTGCTCCCGTTTGCACGAAGCACGCGCGTTCTATTGGTCCGTCATCACGCAAGCGGCATCGACGTAGATATTGTTTTTGCCGGCTTGCCATTCGAAAAAGAAGCGGTGGCTCGCGCCGAGTCACTGAACTTGGGCGGTTTGCGCATTCCTCTGGTCGTTCCCGAAGATTTGATTATCATGAAGGCAGTCGCTCGCCGACCGCGTGACATCGCGGACATCGAGGCCCTGCTTGACGTTCATCCCAAGCTGAACCTAAGAAGAGTCCGCCGCTGGGTGCGGGAATTTTCGGCCGCGCTGGGAATGCCGGATATCCTGCGCGATTTGGAAAGTATTTTAAAACGGCGGCAGGGGAAAAAACGAAAAAAGTCTCGCCTCTAGAAACTCTCGACGCGAAGCGTCTCCAGCCTTAAACAAAATCCGAAAACGTCCCGCCCGTGTCTACGGTGACGCGGTACTTTGCCATCGTGAGTCTGGCGTAACATTATTCGGAAGGAGCTTCAACCAAGAGTCGGCGGCTGTTGGCTTGCTGGAGAAATCAAGATGACTTTAAGAGGGCAAGAAAGGCGGCGGGTGGAAAGAATCGGGGTGTGTTAGTCAGGCGTGTTCCGATGGCGGACCTCCTTAATTGCTTCACTCACGACTTGACGGGCCTCATCTTCATCGACCGCCCGGTTTCGTTCCCAGCTCTGGTCAAGAAGGGCAAGGACTTCTGCTCGCTTCTGAGAAAGCTTCTCGACCTGCCAGGCTGGGACAACGCCAACTAAAGGTTTACCAGCCATCTCAAGAACGTATTCGCCGTTTTCAGGATCGAACCGTTTTAGGAAGTCTTTCACCTGAGCCGACGCATCGTCGATAGGGACACGCTTGGCCATTTCGTTTCTCCTTCAGTCTCAAGGTTAGCTTGGCGGTCTTGGCCTGTCAAATGCGAGAAATTTCGCCGGACTCTTCGTTGAAAAAAACAAAATCCGAAAACGTCCCGCCGGTGTCCACGGTGACGCGCTACTTGGCCATGGTGAGGTTCACGTAACATTATTCGAAAGGAGGTTCAATGAGACAGGTTAAGGGTGGGACAGTAAAAAAGATTTATGTTGACTTCCGCTTTCGACGGGCATAAAAAGAAGATCAGCTTTGCCATGGTGGCGAGCACGCTATTGTAGGGGTCCTCCCCTCAAGGCGGAGTTAAAGGCGTGCCCTTTACTAGAGGAGGTTTTATGGACTCACCCACCCGTTTCACTTTTCCCGTTATTTCTTTCCGCCATCTCGAGACCCCGTTCCAGAAACAGGGTTATCGGGATTATTTTGCTGTTGTGGAGGTACAGCAGTTACCCGACCTGAGCGGTTGGCGGAAGATCAACGTTCGCGACCCGAAGCTCACGGGCTCTCTCCCCGAGAAAATCCGCGGTAGTGTTCGTGAGAATCCGGAAATGTTTCTATTCATGAATCGCGGCATTGTGTTATCAGCGGAGTCTGTCTCATTTGACAACAAAAGTTCGAAACTCACAATTACGGTAAGAGATCCGAACTTGCATGGACTGTTAGACGGAGGACATAGCTATAACATCCTGCTTGAGGAACGCGAGGGCCTGGAAGAATCCCAGTACGTCAAATTGGAGATCCTTGAGGGCTTTCGGTCGGAAGAAATTCCAAATCTCGTTGACGCCCGAAATTCTTCCACGCAGGTCCGTGATCAGAGCCTGATGAATCTTAGCGGAGAGTTCGAGAAGCTCAAGCAGGCAATTGTAAAATATCGGTATTCAGAGCTGATCGCATACAAGGAGCACGAAGTTCTCGAGGACGGAAGTTCGAAACCGATCGATGTCCGCGACATTATAGCGATTCTCACGACCTTTGACCGCGACCACTTCGATGACAAGGCCCATCCGATCAACGCGTACAGGTCAAAGGCGGCATGTCTCCAGCATTTTTCTGAAAACAAAAAATCATATGAAAAGATTTACCCGCTGGCACATGACATCCTGCAGCTCTATGATTACATTCAGCTGCACCTTCCTGATCTTTACAATAAAGTTCGCGCCAAAAGCGAGGGCGGAGTCGCAGGAGGCAAATTCGGTCGACTTACCGGCGTCACAACGTACAAAGGTAAGCGGAAAGCGACGTTGTACTTCGTCAACAAAGAATCGAAATATGGAGTCCCGGCTGGTTTTGTCTATCCCATTTTGGGAGCCTTTAGAGCTTTGTTGGAGGAAAAGAGTGGACGGTATATCTGGGGGAAAAACCTGGACCCGTTCGAGCTTTTGGAAAACGGCCTCGGAGAACGACTGGCTGATACTATTGGTAATTTTGCCCTCGACGCGAGGAACCCATCCAAAACGGGAAAATCTCCCCTGGTTTGGCAGGCATGTTATCAGGCCAGTCAGGTCGCGTATTTAACGGCATAGAGCCATTTGGCGATCTGGACGGGAGGCGCTGGGATACTGTAGCGCCTCCCGTTGCCTTTAAAGGTGTCGCGATTGATAATAGTTCACCGCGAGCGATTGGCACAGAGAGTTCTAGGAGGAGCACATGCAGGACACGAATTGCTGTTGTGTTCGATTTTGATGACACTCTCGCGCACGGATATTCCTTGCTTTTCGATGCTCCGCGCAAACAAAAACGTTCTTGACAAAGTTTTTGTAGATGAGCGATATTACTTCAAATTTGGCTCAAGACCCTCTGAACTATCTTCGGGCGACAATGACAGAGCCGTTATACAAAGAGATTTGGCAGGACTTCCGCCCCTATGTGCGCGCAATTATCGGGGACCTTTTAGTAGTAACCGCCCTTTGGCTACTTCTAGCTGGTTTCAAGTGGGTCACGACCCTGATACCAATAAAGGGAAAAGCCGCAGAAGTCATCACTGACATTCACTCCGCTGGCGTTGTCGCAGTGTTTGGCATCTTGGCAGGGTTTCTAATTTGGGATATTATTACATTGAAGCGGAGTGAGCACAGGGAAAGATCTAGCCGCAATGACTAGAGACACAAGAACTTATCCGGAGTATGTCAGTAGGCTTTTCCTTGGACTGGCTGTACTTGTTTCTGTAATGCTGGCGGCCGGGTTTACTCGTACGTTAGGGGTACCCGAGACACTTTTCTACTATGGTGTCTTCGGCCTATCAATGTTGTTGACTATGTCAGGCCTAGCTTGGTCACATATTCGCCGCGAAACATCTTCTAGACTGAAATCAGTTCTTATCGTCGAACAGGAAGAGCAGTTGCGTGCGACCTTTTCAGCATTTTGGGAGCATCAAGGGTGGAATGTGCGCACGGTAGCATCCAGCATCGATGCTCTCCAGATGTTAAGTCGGAGCGGTTCGCGGTACGACTTGATTATAATGGATATCGTACTTCCAAACATAAATGCTTTAGAGTTGATAAAAGGTCTAACCGAGAGTTTACCTGATCAATCAATCATCGTCATGCAAAAGGACGAGTCGAAAGATGCACAGGGGAAGCATCTGCGATTTCAGATCGTTGAGTCCACTGCACCTCGTTCGATCCACCGGCTTTTTCAAAAGCTCCTTCGCGAACCAACTCTTTCTCGGGTAGCCGGCGAATCAAACTAATCTGTTTGCATATAGCGCCCTACCTTTAGCCGCACGTAGGAGCGGTCTAGAAACAACTGTTGCGGAAGCTCAAACTGACATTTTTAGCGTTCTGATTCACAGCAAATTTAATGCTTAACGCCATCGTTGCCGTCATCGTCAATGGCGACAAGATTCTCCTGATCGAACGAGGGCCCGCCGTGCCGTTCACGGGATATTGGGGGCCCCTCAGCGGCAAGGTCGAGCCTGGAGAAAGTCAGGATGCTGCCGTCATTCGCGAGTCGATGGAAGAAGTCGGGCTGACGGTTCGGCCGGTGCGCAAGGTGTGGGAGAACATTTCCACGGGCGGACATTACCGGTTGCACTGGTGGCTGGCTGACTATGTGGGCGGAGAATTGCTGCTGGATGAAAGGGAGGCAGCCGCCGCCCGATGGTGCACGGTCGAAGAGATCGCTTCGCTGAAGATCTTTGAGGGAGACCGGGAGTTTTACGAGAAAGTGCTCCCGTCCCTGCTAGAAGCGCGGCACTGAGATGAGTCTCGCTCGACTGACGGCGATGTACGGCAAGCTCGAGGGCGCCGAGGGAAAATTCGCCCGCGATGTGGCGGGCTACATCGGGATAGAAGCCGGGGATCTATACTAAATGGGGAATCGATCTCTCGCCCAGCAATCCTCCTTGACACTCAACCCTCTTTCTCTTTAGGATTGCGGCCGTACCATCCGGAGGACCGATGAAGAAAATCTTCCGCGCGTGCCTTCTCGCGCTGCTTCTCGTCGCGGCCTCACTGGCATCGACTCCCGCCCAGGAAAAGAAACTCGACAAGATCCGCGTCGGCGGCGGCTCGGCGTCGGCGACGCAAATGTCGATGTGGCTCGCCAAAGAGGGAGGCTTTTACGAGAAGAACGGGCTCGCCATCGAGGCGATCAGTATTCCGGGCAGCTCGCTCGCTCTCCAGGCGATGCTTGCCGGTGAAGTGCCCATCATCCAGCTTGGCGGCGCCGCGTCGATTCAAGCTAATTTTTCCGGCGCCGACACCGTCATCATAGCCACGATCGTGCGCAAGTTTCTATTTTCGATCTTCGCCCGGCCGGGCATCGAGCGCATGGAGGATTTGCGCGGCAAGGTGTTCGGCGCAACCCGCTTCGGCACGCTCTCGGACCTCGCCTCCAGGTTTGCTCTACGGGCCCATGGCATCGATCCGGATAGAGATATCACGATGGTGCAGACCGGTGGCCCGGCTGAAACGGTAACGGCTATGGCTGCAGGAAAGGTCCATGCGGCAGCGATAAGTCCGCCGGCGACCTTGCAGGCGCGGCGGCTCAAGCTGAAGGAGCTGCTGGATTTGTCCAAGCTGGACGCGGAGTATCACGTCAACGGCGTCGTGACGAGCCGGAGATATCTGAAGAGCCATGAGGATGTCGTGCGGCGCTTTCTCAGGGCCTACATCGAGGGCGCGGCGCGCGGCCGGAAGGACAAGAGCTTTGCGGTGAAGGCGATGGGAAAGTATTTCAGGACCGACGACCAGGAAATACTCGAAGAGACTTATGAAACGGTCATCAAATCCTTCTCTATCCCGCCCTATCCATCGCTCCAGGGGATAGCGAGCTTGCTGCAAGGGCTGGAAAAACAAAATCCCAAGGCCAAGGGCGCGAAACCGGAAGAGTTCTCGGACAGCCGCCTCGTCAGGGAACTGGATCAGAGCGGCTTTATCAAATCGCTGCTGCCCTGATCCGAGGAGCGACGCTCAAAGCGCGTAAAATTTTCTCGGATTGTCGTAGAGGATTTTTTTCTTCGAAACGCGCGCGAGATCTTTGCGCTCACAGAACTCTTTCACCAGCTTCCCGAGGTCGGTTTTGGTCGCTTCGTGCGGGAAGTCGGAGGCCCAGAGCAGGCAG
The DNA here is from genome assembly GCA_036504975.1 of Candidatus Binatia bacterium. Lineage (NCBI taxonomy): Bacteria > Candidatus Binatota > Binatia (SeqCode) > Binatia bacterium. Next base: position 35,300 of record DASXUF010000012.1, read on the forward strand.
CCGTCGCCCAACAGCTCGATGTCGCGGCGCGTCGTCATCTCTTCGCCGCATTGAAAGAAAAGCCGCTTGCGGGCGAGAAGGTCGCTCGGCAAGACCGGCCGCTCTTTCCGCGGCACGCGCTCCAGCCGCTCCTCGATTTTGCCGATCATATAAGGAACCCAGCCGCAGCCGGCCTCGAGAAAGCCGAGTCTTAGCCTTTTGAGCTTGTCCATCAGGCCCGAGAACATGATGTTCGTGAACTGGCGCATCTGCGGAATGACGTGCGCCAGAGCGGCCACCTCGTTGGGTTGCAAAAAGCGATCGTTGTCTCTGAGCGACGTGCATGAATGAACGGAAAGCGCGCAGCCGAGCCGGTCGGCTTCCTCGAAGATCGGCCGGTACTGAGAATGGCCCAGCGGAAGCGGCAGGCCTTCGGCCGGCAAGATCCCTCCCACCATGCCGTAGCGCTTCACCGCCCGGCGCAATTCTTTGACCGCGCTTTGGATATCCTGCAGCGGCAGCAGCGCCATGCCGCGGAATCTTTCGTCGCGGCTCAAGAACCGATCATGGAGGAAGTCGTTGTAGGCGCGGCAGAGCTCGGCCGCGTACTCGGGGTTGCCGATCTGGCCGATGTGCATGAAGCGGGTGGGATAGAGGACGGTTAACTCGATCTTTCCCTCGTCGAGCTTCTCCGCCCACTCGCGCCAATCCGGCACGCGGAAATCCTGGCGCCGGTAGTCGTTCTGAGGGATCGAGCGGTGCCAGCCGTGATGCGGCACCAGCGGAAAGTACAGCATCGCGTCGCGCCGCGACCTGTAGCCCGGAGACATATATTCGATGATCTCTTTGTCGGTCTCGCGGACGTGTCCGTCCGAGTCGATGACGTGGGCCGGCGTCGCCGAGCGAGTCCGAGAGCGCCGTCCCGGCTTGCCGTTCCTCATGTCGGGTTTGTTGCATAGAGCCTCGTGGCTTGTCAACGAAGCGCGGCTCGGTGACAGGAAATCCCTCTTCGGTTCCAGCTTGATCGTCTTTTCCAACGGGTGTATGTGAGGGTTGGTTTCAGCGGACCAATCCAACATGCCTTACGATATCCTCATCAAAGGGGCGCGGGTGATCGACGGCAGCGGGACGCCTTCCCACACGGGCGACGTCGCGGTGCAACGGGGGAGGATCGCGGAAGTGGGCCGCATTAACGGCGGCGCTTGGCGCGTAATCGACGCCGGCGGTCTCGCCCTATCGCCGGGCTTCATCGACTTCCACACGCACCTAGACGCCCAGCTTCTCTGGGATCCGATTGCGACTTCGTCGTGCTGGCACGGAATCACGACGGTTATTCCGGGAAACTGCGGCCTCACGCTTGCGCCGTGCCGTCCGCAAGACAGAGAGAGCACGCTCGGAAGCTTCGTGCGCGTCGAGGCCATGCCCCTCCAGGTCCTCAGGTCTGCGGTCAATTGGGAGTGGGAAACTTTTCCCGAGTATCTGAATCGTCTCGACGGCAGGCTCGGCGTCAACGTCGCGGCTCTTCTCGGCCACTGCGCGCTGCGCCAGTACGTCATGGGCGACGCGGCATGCGAGCGGGAGGCGACAGACGACGAGATCGGGAGGATGAAAAACATTCTCAAGGAGAGCGTGCGCGCCGGCGCGATCGGATTTTCCACCAACCAGAATCCGGTGCACATGCGCACCGACGGCAGGCCGATTCCCAGCCGCCTCGCCGCGGAAAAGGAGATTCTGGAGCTTGCGGGGGTCTTGGGCGATCTGAATCGCGGATCGGTTCAGATCTCGGTAGGAACTCCCGGCATAGCGGTTCCCGCCGACAAGGCGGTAGGATGGTTCAATCGCATCGCCGCGCGCGCGAGCCGCCCCGTCGTCTGGCAAAGCATCGCTCACCGTTGGGACCAGCCCGATCTCTGGCGCCAGCTTCTCGATTTGGCCAAAGAGAGTCAGGCCGAAGGCGTTCCATCGTATCCGCTCTGCAACGCGCGCCTGTTCAACAATCGCTTCAATCTGAAAAACGCCCAGGTCTTCGACGATCTGCCGACGTGGAAGGAAACTCTATTCACGCCTCTCGACGCGAGAATCGAGCGCTTCCGCGATCCCGAGCTGCGAAAAAAACTCCGCGAGGAGGCGGTGGAAAATCGCTTTCGTTCGCGCTTTTCCCGGCGCTGGGATCTCGTCTACATGATCAAAGCGGCGAGCGCGAAAAATAAATCGCTGGAGAAAAAAAGCGTTGCCGAGATTGCCGCCATGCAGGGAAAAGAAGTGATCGACGCGTTTCTCGATCTCTCTCTGGAAGAAGGTCTGGAGACGCAGTTTCAGACTTCCAGCACCAACGGGGACGAGAGCGCCGTGGCGGAGATTCTCCGAAGCCCTTACACTCTGGTCGGCCAGTCCGACGCGGGGGCGCATCTCATCTACGACAGCGGTTACGGCTACGCGACGCGCTTTCTCGGATATTGGATCAGGGAGCGAAACGTCATGGGCCTCGAAGAAGGCGTGCGCAAGCTCACTTCCATGGTCGCTTCAATCTTCGGCCTTCAAGACCGCGGTCTGATCCGCGCGGGCATGGCGGCGGACCTCGTTCTCTTCGATCCCGAAACGGTGGGCGACTCCGAGCCGGAGATGGTAAGCGACTTGCCCGGAGGGGAAAAGCGGCTCGTCCAGAAATCCACGGGAGTGCAAATGACGATCGTGAACGGCCAAGTGCTCACTGAAAACGGCAAGCATAGCGGCGCGCTTCCCGGAAGGGTATTGGGAAAGGATGAGGGATGAAGGATGAAGGCGGAAGGATGAAGATAAGACTCATTTCTGCGCTCATCGTCTCCGGCTTTTTCGCTTTTACGGCGACAGCCGCCGAAGTGCAACAAAAGGCGGAGGCGGAGGGCAAGGTCGTTCTTTACGCCTCGATGAACAACGCCGACGTGAAAGCGCTCGCCGACGGATTCAAGCAGCTCTATCCCAAGATCGACATCCAGTTCTATCGCGCGAGCGACGCGCCGCTCATGGAAAAAGTGATGACCGAAGCGCGAGCGGGCAAGCCGCTCTGGGACGTGATCGCGACGACGGGCTTCTACGGCCACTTCCTCAAGAAGCGGGGGATGCTCGAAGCCTACGACTCGCCGGAGAGAAAATACTTTCGCGACGTCTATAAGGACCCGCAGGCGTTCTGGACTTCCACCTACACGACGTATTCGGTCGTCGGCTACAACACCAAGCTGGTGCCGAAGACAAGCATTTCAAAGTCTTATCAGGATCTGCTGAAGCCCGAATGGAAAGGGCAGGTCGGGATGGAGGCGCGTCCTTACGAGTGGTTCGCCACCACGATGAAAAATATGGGCGGCGAAGAAAAGGGACTCGACTTCATGCGCCGCTTCGCCCAGCAGCAGCCGCAGGCGCGCACCGGGAGGACGCTCATCGCCCAGCTCGTGGCCGCCGGCGAATTCAAAGCCTCCGTCACGGTCTACTCGCAGAGCTATGAGATTCTCAAGGGCAGCGGCGCGCCGGTGGAATGGGTGGCGCTCGATCCGGTCTACGCGAGCGTTCATCCGACGGGCATCGCGGCGAAAGCGCCGAACCCGAACGCGGCGCGCCTGCTGATGGACTACCTCCTGTCCAAGAAAGGCCAGGAGATTATCCGCTCTCTAAGGCGGATTCCCGACCGAACCGACACGCCGCCCGATCCGCCGCGCCTGATCGAAGGCATCCGCCCCGCGGTCACTTCGGCCGAGGTCTACGACGACTTCGATCGCTACATCCGGCTCTTCGGCGAGACTTTCAAGTTCGCAAAATAGCTCTTATGCGCGTCGTCATTCACGGGCTGACCAAAACTTTTGTCAGCGGGCCGAAGGGCGAGAAAAAAGTGCGCGCGCTCGGCGGCGTCGATCTCGAAGTGAAAGACCGTGAATTTTTCGGCGTCATCGGTCCGACGGGCTGCGGCAAGACGACGCTGCTGCACATACTCGCAGGACTGGAAAAGCCGACGGACGGCACGGTGGAGTTTGTCGGCGAGAAGCGCACCGAAGCGATGGTCTCGATGGTGTTTCAGGACGCGGCGCTGATGCCCTGGCGAACGGTGGCGAACAACGTCCCGTTGGGGCCGGAGTTCCGCAAGCAGCCGGTTCCCATATATAGAAGGGTGACGCAGTTCTTCCTCGAAATGGTGCGCATGGTCGATTTCAGCGGCACCAACCCGCTCGAGCTGTCCGGCGGCATGAAACAGAAAGTGGCGATCGCGCGCGCGCTAGCCAACGATCCGGAAGTGATCGTCATGGACGAGCCCTTCGCCAACCTCGACGCCCAGACGCGGCTGCTGCTGCGCGAAGAGCTGATAAGCATCTGGGAAAAGCACAAGAAGACCGTGATCCTGGTCACGCACAACCTCGAAGAGGCGGTGATGCTCTGCGACCGCGTCGCGGTGATGAGCGCTTCGCCGGGTGTGATCAAGAGCGTGGTCCCGATCGACGTCAAGCGCCCGCGCGGCATCAAGAGCATGAGCGACCCGGACTTCATCCGCTGTATGGAAAAGATTTGGGAATTGCTGCGCAACGAAGTCGATCGCGCGATGAGGGAAAACCACCCGTCGAAAGCCGAGCAGCCGCCGGCCCCGAAGAAAAAGCACGATTGGTGGTGGTAAACATTGAGAAGAAAGACGAAGAGTTTTTTGTGTTTCTTGGGTTTATTGAGTTACCCAATGAACTCAATGAACCCAAAGAACTCAATGAACCCAAATAACCCAATGAACCCAACAAACTTTTTGTACTTCGTACGGATTGCTCGTGAATGAACCGGGAGATGAAAAAATGGCGGACACTTTTAGAACCCTGAAAGTCGGCGTCGCCGGCCTCGGCGTCGGCAGCACGCAGATTATTCCTGCGTTGGAGAAGATGCCCGGCATGAAGCTCGTCGCCGCGGCGGATTTGCGCAAGGATGCGCTCGAGGCGTTCAAGCAAAAGTACGGCGGCCGGGTTTACGACAGCGTGGAAAAACTCTGCGCCGACCCGAAAGTCGAGGCCGTTTGGATCTCGACGCCGAATCAATTTCATTGCGAGCACGTGATCGCGGCCGCCGAGCGCGGCAAGCACGCTGTCGTCGAAAAGCCGATGGCGCTCACGATCGAAGAGTGCGAGAGCATGGTCGCCGCGGTGGAGAAGAACAAAGTGAAGCTCCTCTGCGGCCACACGCAGAGCTTCAATCCCGCCATCCGCGCCATGAGGAAGGCCATCGCCTCCGGCGAGCTGGGCGGTCTTCGCGCGCTGCATACCTGGATGTACACCGACTGGATGCTGCGTCCGCGCATGCCGGCCGAGCTCGATCACAAGCTCGGCGGCGGCGTCGTTTACCGGCAGGGACCGCACCAGATCGACACGATCCGCCTTCTCGGTGCCGGCATGGTCAGGAGCGTGCGCGCCGTGACGGGGCAGTGGATGAGCGAGCGGCCGGCGCCGGGATATTACTCCGCGTTTCTCGAGTTTGAAGACGGCACGCCGGCCAGCGTCGTCTATAACGGTTACGGCTATTTCGATACCTCCGAGCTGACGTGGGGAATCGGCGAACGCCACTACAACCAGGAAGAAAGAGCGCGCGTCAGAAGCCAGCTCAGAAACAAAACGCTGGACGAAGAAAAGGCCAAGGAGGCGATGCGCTTCGGCGGCAAGAGGGAAGGCGAGTTTTCGCACGACGCTGCGGTTCAGGCGGATCGGGCGACGCACGGGATTCAAGGCGGCGGCCATTTTTTCGGCATCACTTTGGCCACCTGCGAGCGCGGCGACATCCGCCAATCGCCCGACGGGATTTATCTCTACGGCGACGAAGGCCGGAGAGAGATTCCCGTCACCGGACGGAGCGCGTCGCGGTTTTCCGAGTTGAACGAGCTTTACGAGGCCGTGACTCAGGACCGTCCGGTTTATCACGACGGACGGTGGGGCATGGCGACGCTGGAGGTCTGCTTGGCGATCATGCAGTCGGCGCGCGAGCGACGCGAGATTTTTCTCGCGCATCAGAGCCCGACGTCGGATTGAAGATTCACGAACATCAACCAAAGGAGTCTCGTTATGAAAATAAACTACGGTACAGCCGTGATTTTAACCACGGCATGTTTGATCGCGCTGTCCTTTTCACCGGTTTTCGCCGCGAGCGCCGAGGATCTGCTCGCCGAGATCAATAAGCTTCCCGCGAGCGAGAGACAAAAACGGCTGGAGGAGGGTGCGAAAAAAGAAGGGACTCTCACGGTCTATTCCAACCAGGGACTAGATACGATCCGGGCCTACTCGGAGGGCTTCGGCAAGAAATATCCCTTCATCAAAGTCGACTCGACCCGTCTTCAGGGCGCCAAAGGGATGGAGCGGATGCTGCTGGAGCACAGGATCGGCAAGTTTCAGGCCGACGTCGCCGGCGTGGATTTCGACAACATCACCGAGTTGCTCAAAGGCGGGGTTCTCGGACGTTACGATTCGCCGGAGAAAAAGGCTTACGCGGGCCAGTTTTGGGACAAGGACGGACGCTGGTATGTGACGGATTACACGCTCGTGGTGATCGGTTACAACAGCAAGCTCGTGAAGCCGAGCGAGGCGCCGAAGAGTTACGCCGATCTGTTGAACCCGAAGTGGAAGAACGACATCTCGATCGACACCGAGCCCGAACAGGCGGTCTTCGCCTGGCTGCTCGATTGGGGCGAGGCCAAGACCGTCGAGTATATGAAAGCGCTGATGCGAAACGGCGCCGTGCCGCGCCGGGGCCACACGCTGCAAGTGCAGCTCCTGTGCAGCGGCGAGACCAAGATCGCGGTCGAAGTCTATCCCGCGAGGATCGCCCAGATGAAGCACGAGAAGGGATGCCCGCTCGAAATGGTCTTTCCCGATCCGACGCCGGGCTCTTTAGGAAGTCATTCGGGAATCGCCAAGGGCGCCGCGCACCCGCATGCCGCCGCGCTTTATCTCGACTATATTTTGAGCGCGGAGGGCGCCTCGGCTTTGGCGAAGAACGGCGGTCTGCCCGCGAGAAAGGGCGTGAAAGGGGCGTACGAAGAAGTTTCCAACTTGGATGAGAAGGGAATCCGCATGATCCTGATCGGTCCCGACAAGATGCCGGTGGTCAAAGACAAAGGCTACAAACTCATCGAGGACATCATCATCAGAAAGCAGATCCAGTGAGGTGTATGATGAGATTCACGGTCTTTGCCTTGGTCGCCGCTTTCTTTGTGGTGGTGGCGCTCGTTCATGCTCAAGATTGTAATAACCCGCAGACGCAAGCCGAGATGAATCAGTGTGCGACTAAAGATCACGAGGCAGCGACGAGAGAACTCAACGAAATCTATAATAAATACCGAGATCGACTTAACAAAGAACAGAAGGAGGGCATTCAGGAAGTGCAACATGCGTGGATGAGATTCTGTGACCTGACGTGTAGGTTTGAGAGTTCTGGGGTAGAGGGCGGCAGTGCGTATGGGTCGCTATATCAGGTTGTCTAACTCGTATGACAAAGGAACGAACAAAACAGCTTCAAAGATTAGCGACTTGTAAAGAGGGCGATCTTAGTTGTCCCGTGTGGCGGTGAGATAAGTTTCTTTTATTTTTTAGTTCTCAGCGGCAGTTAAATTCCGTTCGCCCTGAGCTTGTCGAAGGGCGTCCTTCGCGAACCTCAGTGTAGGAAAGGTAGGGCTGGCACAAATTAACTGCAAAGCTAGAGCAACGAGAGTCATGAGTTTTAGCGTTTACATTCTGCGCTGTGCCGATAATTCCTACTATACTGGGCATACGGATAATCTTGAGCAGCGCCTGGCAAAACATCAGGCTGGTGAAATTGAGGGTTATACCTCGGCTAGACTTCTCGTAAGGTTGCTGTTTTCAGAGCAATTCGAGACACGGGAAGAAGCCTTAGCCTGTGAGCGGCAGATTAAAGGTTGGAGTCGGAAGAAAAAGGAAGCACCGATGCGGGGAGATTGGAACGAGATATCTCGATTAGCTCACCGAGTTCGCCCTTCGCGAGCGGTAGAGCCTAACGCTAGAGGTGTTCGTCCTTCGACGGGCTCAGGACGAACGGGGTCGAAGGGGTGATCAAGATATTATTATCCATACTAAACCTGGAAGGGATCATGCTCAGATCTCTGAAACTTTTTTTACCTTGGCCTTTTTCTTCTGCGCCCGCTGTAGAACGTACCGCCCTACCGCCAGGTCTTCGTCGGCGATGCCGTTGGATTGAAAGAGTATCCTAGCCGGACGCGGCGCGGGGCAGCCGTCGGCGACGAGTTTTTCCAGCGGGATCACATTCTCCCACTGAATAATTCCTTTCGCGCATGCGGCGATCAAGTCGCCGCTGTCCGTCTGCGCCGTGGGAAGATCGTCGGTGACGATCAAATCCATCCGCTTGATCAGCGCGCCGGAGACCTCGTGCTTCACCGGCTGATTCGCGCCCATCGAGATTACCAGGACTTCCGGCTTGAGGCGGTCGCCGTCGATGAGAGGCGAGGCCGCGTCGGTGGCCAGGACGAGAACGTCCGATTCCGCCTCCAGCTCTTCGAGCGACGAAGACTCCCGGAGTTCGACGGAAATCTTCCTTCTCATCTCCTTGATGAACGCCCGAGTCTTGTTTGGATTGCGCCCGTAGATCAGAACGTGCCGGACGCGGCACGCATGCACGATCGCTTCGACTTGAAAAGTCGCCTGCCATCCCGGGCCGGCGATTCCCACCACGTCGGTCTTCGGCGGCGCGAGATATTTTGCCGCGACGCCGCTGGCGGCGCCGGTGCGGAGACTGCTGAGATACTTGGCGTTCAAGATCGCGCGAATCTCGCCCGTGCGGCCGCTGTAAAGAGAGATCGTATTCGACGCGCCGGCGTAGGCGCGGAGACAAAGCAGGTCCGCGCCGGCGTGCCACGCCGCCATAATGTTGAGCTGCTTTTGGCTGCCCTTCAGCCGGCGGCGCGGCAGGCTTTGCACTTTGCCCGCCGCGCGATGTCGAAAAATCTCCTCGACGGCTTTGATCGCCTGCCGCATGTCGATCAGTTGTCGAGTTTCCTTCTCACCGATGATCGCAGCCATTTCCTTCTTTTCCTCGCGATAACTCACTTAACACAGCCCACCTATCTTGGAAAGCGGCGGAAGGAAGTGCATAATACGTTGCAGATTTTAAGTGTGAGCGGGAGAACCGTCGAAAGAGGCGGTATGGGAGATAAATATCCAAGGTGGACCTACGTCGTCATCTTCGCGCTGCTGATTATCGTCGTTGTGCTGGCCGCTAGGGCCGTCGTCCGGAAAAAAAGCGCCGCCGTCGTCGAGCCGCCGGCGGAGCAGAGCGCGAAGACTTCAGGCGATAAAGATTTGTCCGGCAAGGAAGGGCAAGTTCGGGAGCTCAGAAGCGAAATCGCCGGGTTGCGCAAAGAGGCGGAGGCGAATGCCAAGAAGGCGAAAGAATTGGAGGCCAAGCTCGACGAAACCAAGAAGGCGCTTGTCGCGGCGCAGCAAAAACTCAAACTGGCGCAGAAGCAAGCCGAGCGCGTCGCCGCGGCTCCGTCTTCGACGCGAAGCGCGGCCCGCAGCGTCGAGCCCGTCCCGTCTCAGGCGAGAGAGAGAACCGCGGCGAAGAGCGCGGCGCCGGCGCCGCCGCCGAGCGCGAGGCGGCCGGCGGAGGCGGGCACGTACGAAGTCATCCGCGACACCGCCGTTCTGGAAAAACCGTCGATCTCTTCGCGCGAAGTGGCGCTGATCCAACAAGGGACGACGGTGAACGTCGTCGGGTCGCAGGGGGAATGGCTCGAAGTGCGCTCCAAGCACGGCAAGCCGCCCGGGTATATCCGCCGCGAGGACGCCATGTTCAGGCAGGCGCGGGGGGAAGTTATCAGATGACCCAAACCATCACCAGACCATCAAAGGAGGAACAGCGATGAAAAAACTATCCGTGATTTACGGCATTCTGGGCGGTCTGTTGTTTTTGGCGGCCCCCGCTGCGGCTCAAGACTATAAGGCGATCCTCGCCAATCCGGAGCGGCCGGAGAACGAGCGGGCGTTGGACGCGATCCGCAAGCCCGAAGAGATGCTCAAGTTCTACGGCGTCAAGCCGGGCGACAAGGTGGCCGATCTCATGGCGAGCCGCGGCTACTACACCGCTATTCTCTCGCAGGCGGTCGGCCCGAAGGGCATCGTCCATTCGGCGACGCCCACGTTTCGCGACGAAACCAAGGAGCGTTTCAAAAATCCGCTCTACGCCAACGTGAAGCTCGTCGAAGGCGGCATGGGAACGGTCGCTTTGCCTGCGGACGGCTCGCTCGATTTTGTTCTCATCAACCTCGACTATCACGAGGTGGACCGGGCCGACCGCGAGGCGATGAACAAGAGAGTTTTTGCCGCGCTAAAGCCCGGCGGAGCCTACGGAGTCGTGGACCATTCGGCGCAGGACGGCGCGGGGGATACGGCGGCGAAGACGCTTCACCGCATCGAAAAAGCGCTGGTCGTGAAGGAAGTGACGGCGGCGGGTTTCAAATCCGGCAAAGAAGGGGAGATGCTGAGGAATCCGGACGACCCGCGCACGGGAAACTCGCTCAAAGAGGCGCGGGGGAAGACCGACCGGTTTGTGCTTAAGTTCGAAAAGCCAAAATAATCAGCAGGCCATAAAGGCTGATATGCGCAACCGCCCGCCCGCGAGTCTCTCTCCGGGCCGTTGCGATACGTCTGTGTTACGCGGCACGAGAGTTTTAAGAAAAATTCAGAAGTACGCTTGATGCTCCTCGTCCCACGCATCGGCCCTTCGAGAAACCCCCGTGCGTGCGGTTGCGCATAAGCGTTTAACCGCCTTCGCTGCGCGAATATTTTCTAGAAAGGAAAATCCCTTCCTGCTAATACTGGTTTTGTTGCGCTCATCTACGTATCGCTAAGAAAGCAATCTTTGGAAGCGCGTCACACGACCCGGGAAGAAGCGGCGGAGAAAGCCGCCGCTTCGCGATTCAGACACGGCACCTTCTCCTCACTCCGTCACCTCAATTACCGCTATCTTTGGACCAGCACGGTGTTGATGAGCGCCGGCCAGTGGATCCAGCAGGTGACTCTGGGATGGCTGCTCTACGATCTCACCGGGTCTGCGGTGCTGCTCGGCGCGCTGAACGGCGTGCGCGCGCTGCCTTTCCTGGTGGCGGGGCCGATCGCCGGGGTGGCCGCCGACCGCCTGGAGCGGAAGAAGCTGATGCTCAACACGCAATACGTCTTGATCGCGACCGCGATCGGCATGGGAACCCTGGTCGCTTCCGGATATCTCGAGTCCTGGCATCTGTTTGTCTTCACGCTGTTGACCGGCATGGCCTGGGCCTTCAACGAGCCGGTGCGCCAGAGTCTCGTCCCCGCCATGGTGCCCAAGCATGAATTGATGAACGCGGTGGCGCTCAATTCGATCGGCTTCAATCTCAACAAGGTCCTCGGCCCGGCTCTCGGCGGCGTGCTCATCGCCGCGTTCGGCGCCGCCGGCAATTTCTTCGTTCAGAGCGCCGCCTACGCGGGCGTGCTGTTGATGATCTACTGGATGCGCGTCCCGCCGGCGTCGGGGGAAGCGCGGAAGTCATCCGCGCTGGCCAATCTCAAGGAAGGATTCGCCTACGTCTGGTCCAATCCCACGGTCCTGGCGATCATGGCGCTGGCCTATGTGCCGCGCGTCTTTGCGGTTCCTTACCAGACGCTGATGCCGGTCTTTCAAAAAGACGTGCTCGGCGTCGGGCCGGAAGGACTGGGTCTCCTGATGGCCGCGCCGGGCGCGGGCGCCGTGCTCGCGGTTCTGCTGCTGGCCTCGGCCGGCAACCGAACGAGGCGCAAAGGGCTGTTGCTGTTGTGGAGCCTGATTTTCCTCGGAACTTTTTTGATCCTGTTCTCCCGCATGACCTCGTTTCTCCTGGCGCTCTTCATGCTGGTCGGCGTGGGAAGCTTTCAGATCGCCTTTATGGCGACGACCAACACGCTGTTGCAACTGCTCGTGCCCGACGCATTGCGCGGGAGGGTGATGAGTCTCTACATGCTGGACCGCGGGCTGATGCCGGCCGGGGCGCTCGCGGCCGGAGTCGCCGCCCACGTCATCGGCGCGCCGGCGACCGTGGCGGCTATGGGCGGAGTCGTGATCGTGCTCGCGCTGTTGATCTCATGGCGCGTGCCGGTGCTGCGAAAGATACAAACTTAAGGCGTGTGTCAAAAGGATGAGGGCTGAGGGTTGAAGGATAAAAAGAGGAGGATTCATCCTTCCGCCTTCACCCTTCATCTTTTTTGCGCTGAGCCTTTATGGCCGGGCTGCGTAGAGGCGGTCGATAAAGCCGCTGTCGTCGATGGCGCGCAGGTGGTGCAGATCCCAGGTCTCCATCGGTCCGACCGATTTCATCGCGGGGTCTTTTCCCACGTCCAAGTCGTAGACGTTCTGGATCGCGCTCGGCAGCGGATAGGGCTTTTTCGAAAGCAGCTTGGCCCATTCGCGCTGGAGATGAACGTAGTATTCGTCCTCGCCGAGGCCGTAGCGGCGGGATAAGTTCTTTTTCAGAATCCGCGCTACTTCCTCCGGCTTTGTCTTGAAGAAATGAATCGCCTCGATGAAGCCCTTGAGGAAGCTCGTGACCGTGTCGTCGTTGGCCTTGATGTAGTCGCTCGTAGCAAGCAGCGTCGTATTGTGGATAACCGGCCGGTCCGGCAGCTCAACCTGATGCAGTCCTTTTTTCTCACCGTAAAGATCGAACGGCATATCCACCAGGGCCGCGGCCGCCTCGCCGGAAATGACGCGATCGACGAACTGCAAATGTTTTCCCGACATGGTTTCGGTGGCTTCGATATGAATCTCATCCGGTTTGAGGCCGCAAGTTTCCAAGACCGCGTGCAGATTGCCGGCGACGCAAGGCGCCTTGGTGTGACAGATAATCTTCTTGCCTTTCAAGTCCTGGACGCCGCCAAACTTCGGATCGGCCATGAGGCGGTCGTCCCAATTGTTCTGCGCCTGCGCCAGATAGACGAGCCGCTTCTCCCCGCGCGCTCGCTCGCGGTAGGTATCGTGGTGCAGCCCGCTGACGAAGTCGATCTCTCCGGACAGAACGAGCTTGGCGCGATGCGCCATCGTCGGCGCTTTGGCGCCGCCCACGACTTCCAGTTCCAGCTCGAAGCCGTATTTTTCCATCACCCGCGATTCCTTGAAAACCGTGAGCAGCGGCAGGTGGGACGAGTCGCTGGCGAGAAGCTCTAGAGTTCGAAGCATAGATGCCTTTCTTGTCCGGATGTCGCGCGGCAAGACCGATTCTATTATACCGGCGGCTGGACGCAAGTCACGGAGGGGTGCAGGTTCTTAGCTGCGCTCAACGACCTTGATCTCCTCTTCATTCAATCCATAGAGGTGGTACACGATGAGATCGATGAGGCGGTCGGTAATGGCGAGTTGGCTCTTAAGCGGTGAGAGTTTGGTGACGCTCTTTTGAAAGGCGTCTTTGAGGACTTCATAAAAATCCTTACTGCTGGGATTTTGTTTGAGAGCCTTGCTATTTTCCTTCAGAACCTCCAGCAACTCTTTGAAACTGTCTTCGTCATAAGCCCTGATTCTTGTTTTGTTCTTCAGATTTTCTATCTTTGCCCCGATAGCGAATTCCAGCCACTCTAAGAATCCTTTTGTCTCACCTTGCTTCTCCCTATTCATCTCAATCATTCGCTCAGCGAGAAATGCGAGCAAATCGTGCACCACATCTGCCTGCTCTGGTTTCTCCTTTAAACACTGGTCTACGAATCCGGTGACACTCACAGATGGCGGAAGTTAGTTTGAAAAACTTTTCCTTTCCTTGGTATGGGAGAGCGGTTTTTCTGGAAGCCGAGTCAGGGAAAAGAGCCAGATCGGGCTTCTTTGTTCCATAGCGGGAGGAAGGGAGGGCTGAGGTTCTAGAACATAGCCAAGTTCTTTCAGGATCGGCCGGATAAAGTTATCTTCGAGTGAGTTTTCGTTGAGGAGCGGTAGTTCCTTCTTCTGCGAATCGTAAACATCCTTCAGCTTGAGGAATAATTTGGAAACATCGGCTTTCCAATCTTCCTGCTCCTTGAGAATGTTCGAAAGGTAATATTCAGAAAAGAGGCCTGAATTGTGGAACGGAAACAGTTTGCCAGATTCGCTGGCCATTGATGGCGGGAAACCTAGGGGATGATCTTCGCGCGCTTGACCAAGCGGTAGATCTCGTCGAGCGATTTTCCGCGCCAAAAGCGTTTGATCTCTTTGACCGAGTCTCCTTCGCCGCGCTCGAAGGCTACGAGGAAGCGGGTCGCTTTAGCGGCACCCATTTTTTTCACAAGGGTGTTCCAGCCTTCTCGAATCACTGCTTCTTCGACTTTCCTGGCGGGTTTACTCATAAATCACCACTGCATTTCGCCGATGAAGTCCACTGGATTCAGAACCCTTAAGGTGCGGCGTTGGATTCCAATACTAGCAGAAAGGGACCGCTTCTTAAACCTCTTTGTTATTCCATCGTCACACGTCAGAAAATAACTGCTCTCTGCAAGTAGCGCACTTGCCACGTGCAATGCGTCGCGCGGTTGTAGCTTGAATCTCTCCACAACGCGTCTGGCTAGACCAAGTGTTTCTTCCGTCATGTCGTGATGGTCCTTGGCTAAATGGAGATAGCCGGATGCCTTCGCTCTTTTATCCGGCGATACGATCCCTCGAAGCTCGAAAACCAGGATTTCGGAAACGACTAAGGCAACCTCATCCTGGATTATCTTGTCCAAGATTCTTTCAAAGGCTTCCGTCTCCCGACGAATCCTCCCGATTGTCTGATCGTCGAACGGCCGGCAAAGGACGTTGGTATCTAGATACAGTCGAAGGGCCATAGCACAGGTTCCAGCAATAGCGTCGAGGTGCCCATATCATAATGGCACAACGTAAAAAAGATTGTGGCGGGAAAAAGGAGTCAAGCCGCCTCGCGGCGGCGCGTTTTTATTGTATCCCCAACTCCCTCTGAACTTCTCTCAGCAGCGCCATGTCGTAAGCCACTGAGACGGGTACGTTGGTTTTCCTGGTCTCCTGCTGGATGAAGCCCCACTCGATGCCGAGGTCGTCGTCGGTGAGCAGCCCGTTGGGACTGAATCCCGCTTTCGAGAGATCGTAGACCTGGGCGGCGTCTCTTTCGCCGATGTGCGCCAGGGCCATGATGATTTTGACCGTGTCGCTCCGGTTGCTCCGGACAAATTGAAGACCCCTCAAGGTCGCGCGCAGCACGCGTTTGATCATTTCCGGCTGGCTTTTGATTTTGCTCTCATGCGTGCCGAGCCCGGCGATAGGATGGGCAATGATCTCCGCCGTGTTGCCCAAAAGACGATAGCCCTGATTTTCCAAGACGACGTTGGCAGGCGGCGGCATCAAACTACCCTGCACAAGATTTTTTTCCAGCGCGGCGATGCGCGCCCCGGTCGCGCCCATCGCGAGCAATTGATACTCGCCTTTTTTAAGGCCCAGGTGCTGGAGGTGCTTCTCCGTGAGGATCGCCTGCGTGTTGCCGAAGGAGCTGACGGCCAACACCTTGCCCTTGAGGTCGGCGGCGGTTTTGATCTCGGGCCGGACGACGAGAGAGAAAAGCGGGCGCGTGTTGAGACCCGCGACGAGCTTCAATCCCAAGCCTTGAATGGCGCCGTTAAGGACGGGAGAAATGTTCAGCGAGAAATCCAGATCGCCGGTGGCGAGCGCCGCCGTGGCGATATTCCCGCGCATCTGAATCAACTCCGGCTCGAGCCCTTGCTGGCGAAAGAAGGCTTTGTCCACTGCGACCTTCACCGGCAGCCAGGTCATGCTCACGGCCGAGTAAGACAGGGTGATCTTTCTCGGCGCCGGCGCCGCCGCTTCGGTCGTCGCCGTCAGGGCAACCGCGACGCACAGCGACAGGATCGCGATGAAAGGAGCGTGACCGAAGCGCCGATTGGTCTCAGCGAGCGATCCCGGTCGATGCGTTGGATGTTTTCTCATTCCAGTCTTTGGCTTTGATCGTTTGACCCGTGACGAGCGGCTCTTCCTGGCGGCAGAGGGACAGCACCAGCGGGACGACGATCTCCGGCGAATTTCCGCCGCGCCCATCGACGTCGACTCGGCCGCCCGGGTGAATCGCGTTGGCGCTGATACCGTGCTCGCGCATTTCTTCCGCCACCGTTTTCATCAAGCCTTCGACGGCGTGCTTCGACGCGCAATAGGGGCTCTTGCCCGGAACTCCGTGGCTTCCGGCGTTGGACGACAGGCTGATGATCACGCCTCTCCGCCTTTGCATCATGTGCGGCAGGGCGAAATGCGTGCAAAGAAACACCGCTCTCAGGTTCACGCCGAGAACCAGGTCCCAGGTCGCCACGGAAAGCTCGTGCGCGGGGCACATCTGGATGCAGCGCCACGGCTCGTAGAAGCCGTCGTCGTGTTGTTCCATTCGGAGCCCCGCGTTGTTCACCAGAATATCCAGGCCGCCGAGGCGGTCGATGCAGAATTGGATCATCGCACGCGCGGCGGTCTCCTGGCTGAGGTCGCCGGCGAAAAACTCCCCCGCGCCTCCCGACGAGCGAATTTCCCGTAGAACGGTCTGTCCCTCGACGGCTCGGACGTCGGCGACCAGAACCTTCGCTCCCTCGCGCGCCAAGCCGAGCGCGATGGCGCGGCCCAAGCCGCTTCCCGCGCCCGTGACTACGGCAGCTTGTCCGGTGATATCCATGACGCATTCTCTCCCTTGGCTCTCGATCGGCAGCGCGCGCGTTAAATGCGCGCTCTTGGCGTTGGCGGCATTGCGCGGGGCTATTCGCGGCGCGTCAGCTTGATCCGCCGCTTTTCTCCCACGGCTTCTCGATCGGCAGCTCCAGGCGGTCGCCCCATTCCTTCCACGAGCCGATGTAGTTGCGGACCTGCGGGAAGCCGATGAGCCTCAAGGCTAGATAGGTGTGCGCCGAGCGGTAGCCGCCCTGACAGTAAGGGATGGCCTCTTTGTCCGGCGTGACGCCGAGCTTCCCGTACATTTGCCTGAGCTCGCTCTCCGATTTGTATCTTCCCTCTGCGTCGAGGTTGTGGGTCCATTCGAGATGGACGGCGCCTGGAATTGCGCCGCCGCGCGCCGCGCGGATGTTCCGTCCCATGTATTCGTCGTCGCTCCGGGTATCGACGATGCGCGCCCGCTTGTCGTCCAAAGAGTTCAGAACATCTTCGTACGTCGCCAGGAGATCTCTTTGCTCCGCGACGTCGAAGCGCGTGTTCTTCGGCGGCACGGCTTCGGTCGTTACGGGATATCCGGCTTTTTTCCACGCCAGGATGCCGCCGTCGAGGACGGCGACGCGCCGGTGGCCGAAGTATTCCAGAAACCACAGGCCGCGCGCCGCGCGCATGCCGGAATTTTCCTCGTAGAAAACGACTTCGGTGTCGAGGCTCACGCCGCGGAGCTCGAACAGGTGCGCGATCATCGACAGAAACGCCTTCAGCGGCGCGGGGCTCGTGTCGATCAGGCTCACGCCGAACAAATCGAAATGGATCGCGCCCGGAATGTGTCCTTGAGCGTAGACCTCCGCCTGGCGCACGTCGATCAGACGCAGGTCGGCGTCGCCTGATTTCGCTCTCAACTCTTCCGGGGTTGTGAGCAGCTCCTGGCGGGTGTATTTTTTCTTTTCCATGGAAGGCTATATAACACCGCTCAACCGATCGCTCAAATCAGGCCTTCGCGCCATCACAATTCTGGCGTTGGGTCTGCTAGCTTCGTCGTTTACCTATCAGCTCGCCGTTCCCGGACGGGCGCTGCGATTTCCTCAAGATCACTTCTCTCATCCCGACTTTAAAACCGAGTGGTGGTACTACACCGGCCATTTCGAGACGGAGTCCGGGAAGAGCTATGGCTATCAGGTGACTTTTTTTCGCTTCGGGCTGCGCGACCGGCAGAAAGAGGAAAAAGCGCCGCCATTGTTCACCGATCTCTACATGGCGCATTTCGCGCTCTCGGATAAGCAGAAGAAAAAATTCCGCGTCGCCGAGCGCGCCAATCGCGGCTACAACGACAAGGCCGGCGCCGCCACGGACAGGTATCTCGTCTGGAACGAGGATTGGAAAGTAGAAGGACAAGGCGAAGGCCACGTCATCGAGGTGAAAGATAAGGATGTGACCTTGAAGCTGAGACTGACGTGGCTCAAAACGCCGGTTCTCCATGGTGACAATGGCCTCAGTCAAAAGGCCGAGGGAAGAGGCAGGGCCTCCTACTACTATTCGTTGACGCGGCTCAAGACGGAGGGCGAGCTGGAGATCGCGGGAAAAACCGAAAAGATCCGCGGCCAGAGCTGGATGGACCATGAGTTCGGCAGCAATCAGTTGGCGGAGGATCAGCTCGGCTGGGATTGGTTCAGCATTCAGCTCGACAACAATACGGAGTTGATGCTGTATCTCATGCGGCGGAAAGACGGCTCGATCGATCCGTATTCCAGCGGCACGCTGGTCTCGGCAAATGGCGCGACGCGGCATCTCGCGCTGCGCGACTTTCAGCTCCAGGCGCTGGAGAAATGGAAAAGCCCCAAGAGCGGCGGGAACTACCCCATGCGGTGGAAAGTCACTATTCCTGCCGAAGGAATCGAGCTCGACATCATTCCTTTCTTCCCCGACCAGGAGCTCGACACGCGCAAAAGCACCAAGGTTACTTACTGGGAAGGCGGCGTCCATGCGCGCGGAACTTTTCAAAAGCAGCCAGTGCAGGGACTGGGATACGTCGAGATGACGGGATATGCGGGAAAGTTGAGGGTATGACGTGCCAAGTTGTGGGTTTCAGCGAAGTTTGAGATACTGCCGCCGTGGTCACAACGGGATATGAAGATTGGAAATGTCTGAATGTTACCGTTAGCAACAAGGAATCCAAGGCGGTCATCGAATACAAAGTCCACTTTTATCGCAAGACAAACGGATGGTACGATGAGGTTCGGTATGACAGCCATGAGATCAAAAGGGGAAGGAAAATTCTTGCGCCGCACCTGCATGTCAAACTCGCTACGCCGATTAAAGATCCAAAGCGGGGCGAAGAGGAACTGAGGCGGATAATCGACGAAGTATTACCGGAGTTAAAGGAGATCACGCAGTGAGTCGCATACTGGCTATAAGAGGGACGGAGGGAGAAAGGGAAGTGGACTATTCCTCTCTGTCCCTCAAGGAGATCCAGAAAAGAATCAAGGCCTACGAGAAGAAATACGGCAGCTATTCCAGGTTCTTGAAAACTTATGACTGCGAGTCCAGCCCGCCCGAGGATTACCTCACGCTCATCGACTGGGAATGCCTTTCGGACGAAGCTAAGAGCAGAAAAGGCAGATCCCTGTCGCTTGTCAAAGGCAACAAGGGAAAATCGCGTTAACGCCGCTCCTGCTTTGGTAGTTCTCGACGCTATTTTCGCTCCTTGATTTGTCACTCTAAAACGCACAGAATCTCTCCTGTGCGTCTTGCAGCTAAAGTCAAACAAACCTGCCAAAAATACCGCATGCTGTCTCCCGGAGACGGCGTGTTGGCCGCCGTTTCGGGCGGGCCGGATTCGGTCGCGTTGCTGCACGTATTGTGGAAGTTGAAGGATGAGTTCCGCCTCCGCTTAGAGGTCGCCCACCTCGAGCACGGCATTCGCGGCGAGGAGGCGCATGAAGACGCGCGCTTTGTCGCCGAGATGGCTGACGGCCTCGCTCTTCCGTTTCATCTGAGGCAAGTAGACCTGCCGAAAGTCAAAGTCGAGCGCGGAAAAGGCAATCTCGAAGAGATGGCCAGAGAAGCGAGGCGTGATTATTTTGCTGCGCTCGCCCGTGAACGGGGCATTCAGAAAATCGCTCTGGGTCACACGCGCGACGATCAAGCGGAGACGTTTTTGATGCGGCTTCTCCGGGGGAGCGGAAGAAAGGGTTTGAGCGGCATGGACCCGGTTACAAAGCTGAAAGAAGTCGAAGGAAGCCCGGTGTTGGTTCGGCCCCTCATCGAAAATTCAAGACGCGAGATCGAAAACTATCTCGCGGCCGAGAAGCTGGAGTACCGGACGGACCGCACGAATCGCGACGCAGCGCTCCTGCGCAACTGGGTCCGCCTGGATCTGCTTCCAAGGCTCAAAGAAAGAATCGATGCCCGCCTCGACGAGCGGTTGGCATGCACGGCCGACGTGATGCGCGACGAGGAGAACTTTTTGCAGGAACTTGCGCAAGAGCTCCTGCCGCAGGTTGCGCAAAAGGGTGACTTGCTGCGCGCGCCGCTGCTCGGGCAACCCGTGGCGATGCAGCGCCGCTTGGTCCGTCTCTGGCTCGAAGAAAATTTGGGGAGTCTTAGAGCCGTCGAGTTCGATCACGTCGAAGCGATCTTGAGTTTGATCTGCGACGGCCCGCCGCAAGGGCGCGTGGCGATTCCGAGAGGACGGGAAGCCGTCCGCAACTACGATAAGCTACGCCTGGAGAAAAAAAGTCGAGGGCGCCGCGCTGCGTGCTACAGCTATGAGCTGCCGTTCGAAGGAGAGTTAGCCATCTCGGAGGCCGGCGTAAAGATGGCAAGCGCGCGCGGCGTCTTATCCGAAGCGCGGCCGAATGACGATCTCGAAGCCGTGTTCGATTCGAGCGCTCTGCGGCAAACGCTGACCGTGCGCAATTTTCGCGACGGCGATCGTTTCCAGCCGCTGGGGATGCGCGGCCACAAGAAAGTCAAAGAGCTATTCATTGAAAAGAAAGTTCCCCTGGAGGTACGCGCAACACTGCCGCTGCTCATCGCCGGCGAAGACATTCTCTGGATTCCCGGCTACGGCCGGAGCGAGATCGCCAAGGTCGGAGCGGCGACGAAAGAGGTCGTAAAAGTAAAACTTTCAGCGATCAGCGCCCGGTAAATCCGACAAGAACTTCGCTGCAAGCGGAGAGCTAAAGGCTGACGGCTAAAGATTGAACTAAGGTATTGTGTATGTTACACTTTTTTTGCTTTGTCTTCTAAGGAGGCCTAAGTTTGAATCAGATGTCTAAAAACCTGGCCCTGTGGCTGGTCCTGGTGCTGATTTTCCTTTTTCTCTTCAACATTTTCAGCAAGCAGCACGGACGCGAGCCGGAGATCATTTTCAGCGAGTTTATCGCCGCGGTCGATCGGGGCGAGATTCAGGAAGTGACCATTCAGGGGCACAATATCCAGGGAAAGTACCGCAACGGCGAGCGCTTCAGGTCGTTTGCGCCCAACGATCCTGACCTCGTCAAGATGCTGCGCGACAAAAAAATCAAAATTGCCGCCAAGCCCGAGGACGAATCTCCCTGGTACATGGTGCTGTTAGTCAACTGGTTTCCGATGCTGCTCTTGATCGGCGTGTGGATCTTTTTCATGCGCCAGATGCAGGTGGGCGGCGGCAAGGCGATGTCCTTCGGCAAGAGCCGGGCGAAGCTCCTCACGGAAAACCAGCATCGGGTGACGTTCAACGACGTTGCCGGAGTCGAAGAAGCGAAGGAAGAGCTGCAAGAGATCATCGCGTTTTTGAAAGATCCGAAGAAGTTCACCAAGCTCGGCGGCAGAATTCCCAAGGGCTGCATCCTCGTCGGCCCGCCGGGCACCGGCAAGACGCTGCTGGCGCGCGCCATCGCCGGCGAGGCGGGCGTGCCCTTCTTCAGCATCAGCGGCTCGGACTTCGTCGAGATGTTCGTCGGCGTCGGCGCCTCGCGGGTGCGCGACCTGTTCGTCCAGGGAAAGAAGAACGCGCCTTGCATCATCTTCATCGACGAGATCGACGCGGTCGGGCGCCACAGAGGCGCAGGCCTCGGCGGCGGCCACGACGAGCGCGAGCAGACGCTGAACCAGTTGCTTGTCGAGATGGACGGCTTCGAGGCCAACGAAGGGGTCATTCTTATCGCCGCGACCAACCGGCCCGACGTGCTCGATCCGGCGCTGCTCCGCCCGGGGAGGTTCGATCGCCGGGTGGTCGTGCCGAGGCCGGACGTCAAAGGACGGGAAGGAATTCTTGCGGTGCATACACGCAAGGTTCCATTGTCGCCGGACGTGGACATCAGCGTCTTGGCCCGCGGGACCCCAGGATTCGCTGGCGCGGACTTGGAGAACCTCGTCAACGAGGCGGCGCTGCAGGCGGCCCGGAACAACAAAGAAAAAGTCGATATGCTGGACTTCGAGCTGGCCAAGGACAAGGTGATGATGGGTACGGAGCGCCGGAGCATGATCATCAGCGATGAAGAAAAGCGCAACACCGCGTACCACGAGGCCGGACACACGCTGGTCGCCAAGCTCATTCCGGGCACCGACCCGGTCCATAAAGTGACGATCATCCCGCGCGGCATGGCGCTGGGCCTGACGCAGCAGCTCCCGATCGACGAGAAGCACACCTATCCCAAGGAATACCTGCTCAACAACCTCGCGATCCTTTTCGGCGGGCGCGTCGCCGAGGAGCTGGTTCTGAAATCTATGACGACGGGCGCGGGCAACGATATCGAGCGCGCCACGGAGCTGGCCCGCAAGATGGTTTGCGAGTGGGGCATGAGCGAGAAGCTCGGACCCATGACGTTCGGCAAGAAAGAGGAGCAGATCTTTTTGGGGCGGGATTTCACCCAGCAGGTGGACTATTCCGAGAGCACGGCCGTCGAGATCGACGCCGAGATCCGGCGCATCATTCAGGCAAGCTATCAACGGGCCAAGGAGCTGCTGCATACCAATCTCCAACTGCTGCACAAGCTCGCCGAGAAGCTTCTCGAAAAAGAGTCGTTGGACGGCGCGGAAATCGATGCCTTGATGCAGGAGTTCGGCGGCAACGGCGGGAGTCCGATTTCTCCCATACCGGTCGCCGCAGCGCATGCTTGAGCGGATCCTTTGAAAAAGTAGAGCTCTCCGAAATCCATCCCTCAACTCAAACATCGGCCGCAGCTTGAGGCGATAGTCTCGGACTGGCAATGGAGAAGAGCCCTCCGGAATCTCACCGCTATCGATCCGCCGCGCGTGCGCCCGGCTTTGCGCTTTCAACCCGTCATGGAACGATCGACATGCGCCGGCGCACGGCCGTCATGGGGATCGTCAACGTGACGCCGGACTCCTTTTCCGACGGCGGAAAATATTTCGCTCCGGCGCGCGCCGTCGCCCGCGGCGCGGAGATGGCGGAGGACGGCGCGGATATCGTCGACGTCGGCGGCGAGTCCACCCGGCCGGGGGCGCGTCCCGCTTCCGCCGAGGAGGAGATTGAGCGGGTGATCCCCGTCATTCGCGGTCTGCGCCGAAAGGTCTCGATTCCGATCTCGATCGACACGACCAAAAGCAAAGTCGCCCGCGCGGCCCTGGACGAAGGGGCGGATCTCGTCAACGACATCAGCGCGCTCGGCTTCGATTCCGCGATGGCGGCGCTCGTCGCGGCGGAGAAAGTGCCGGTGGTGCTCATGCACATGCAGGGCACGCCCCAGACCATGCAGCACAGTCCGGCTTACGAGAATGTCGTCGAAGAGGTCAAGACGTATTTACAGGGCCGGGTGCAATTCGCCGTCGAAGCGGGCGTCGAGGCCGAGCGGATCATCGTCGATCCCGGCATCGGCTTCGGTAAAAATCTGGAGCACAATCTGGCGCTGCTGCGCGCCCTAGGCGCGCTGGCTGCTCTCGGCCGCCCGCTCCTCGTCGGCACCTCGCGCAAGACCTTTATCGGAAAGATTCTCGACGTCGCCCCCGAGGAGCGGCTGGAAGGGAGCCTGGCGGCGGCGGCGGCTTCCGTGCTCGCGGGGGCGAACATCGTCCGGGTTCACGACGTGAAGGAGGCCGCGCGCGCCGTGCGCATCGCCGACGCGCTCCGGTTCGGCGTCGCCGCGCCCGCCGGAGCGGGGCCATGATCGAAATCTTCACCCAGCTTCGCTGGCAAGATCTTTTGGACATCGGCATCATCGCCTTCATCGTTTATCGCTTGATCCACATGATGCGCGGCACGCGCGCGATGCAGATGGTCATCGGGCTGGTGATCGTCCTGCTGGTTTACGTCGCCTCGCAGACGGCGGGACTGTTCACGCTCAATTGGGTGCTGGACAACTTTCTCGGCTCGATCATCCTGGTCGTCATCGTGATTTTTCAGAGCGACATCCGCCGCGCCCTCACCCAGGTCGGCACGACGCCGCTTTTCGGCGGCGCGGACCGGATCGAGCGCGGCCAGGCGTTGGAAGAGATCACCAAGGCCGTCGTATCGATGGCGGGCAAGAGGGTCGGCGCGCTGATCGTCTTCGAGCGGGAAGTGGGTCTCAACGACTATATCGAGGTCGGCACGCCGCTCGACGCGCGCGTCAGCCGGGAGCTCGTCGAGAGCGTCTTTCTGCCGCGCTCGCCGATCCATGACGGCGCGCTCATGATTCGCAAAGGGCGGATGGCCGCGGCGCGCTGCTTTCTGCCGCTCAGCGTGGATTCGAACTTGAGCCGGGAGCTCGGCACGCGCCACCGCGCGGCCGTCGGCCTCACCGAAGAGACCGACGCGGCCGCGGTCGTGGTCTCGGAGGAGCAGGGCAAGATCTCTCTCGTGGTCGACGGCAAGGTGACGCAGGACGTGGACGGCCCGCGGCTGCGCAGCGAGCTCACGCGGCTCTTGGGCACATGATGGCCGCTTGGGAAAAATTGCTCGCCTGGGCGAGCAGCGACCTCGGCCTCAAGCTCTTCTCGCTGCTTTTCGCGCTGGGCCTTTGGCTCTTCGTCAACGCGGGGCAAAAGCCGACGGAGAAGTCTTTCCTGGTGCCCGTCGAGTTTCGCAATCTCCCGGCGGATCTCATGACGCTCAATCCGGCGCCGGGCCCAGTCGAGGTGCGGTTGGCCGGTCCGCCAGCGCTCCTTTCCACGCTCGATCCGGACTATCTCAAGGTCGTGTTGGATCTGGATGCGGCGCGCCCCGGGACCTCTACGTTTCGCTTGAGCGCGGATTTTTTCAACCCGCCGCGCGGCGTCAGGGTCACGCGCATCAATCCGGCGGTCGTCAATCTCAGGCTGGAAGCGAAGGCGGAGCGTTCACTGCCGGTAGCCGTGCGGGTGGGAACGAAACCGCCCGCCGGCCACAAGGTCGCACGCATGGACCCGATGCCGGACACGGTCAAAGTCCGTGGCCCGGCGAACGTGGTGAATCGAATGACTTCCGTCGAGACGGTGCCGCTCGAGCTCGAAGGCGCCAAGGGGCAATTCACGCGCGAGCTTCGGCTCAGCGCCACGGACGAGGCGCTGTCGTTCTCGCCCGACCGCGTGACCGTGGCGGTGGTGCTCGAAGAGGAGATGATAACCCGAGAGTTCGGCCGCGTGGACGTGGCCGCTAGAAATTCGTCCGGCAAATACAGCGTGAGCCCGCGCCAGGCGCAGGTGAAATTGTCGGGCCCCAAGCGGATTCTCGGGGAGCTCAAGCTGGGACCCGACCAGGTATATGTCGACTTGAAGGGATTGAAGCCGGGAAGTCATTCGGTCCCGCTCAGCTTCAATTTGCCGCGCGAGATCAAAATAGTGGAGCAGAAGCCGGAGCGCTTCAAGGTAACGATCTTGAGCCGCGAAGCTTGATCGGTAATGAATTAGAGGAGCACAGGAGATGGCGTCGGAAAAAATAAAAAGGATCCACAAGCGGCAACTGTTCGGCACCGACGGCGTCCGGGGAGTGGCGAATCTGGAGCCGATGACCTCCGAGATGGCCTTGAAGCTCGGGCGGGCCCTGGCCGCCGTCGTGCACGACCCGCGGGCGGATATTTCGGGGGCGCCGGCCGAGCGCAAGACGCCTTCGCCGTCCAAACTCACCGGCGTCCATGGGCCCCACCGCTACAAAATTCTCATCGGCAAGGACACGCGCCTTTCCGGCTATATGCTGGAGACGGCGCTGGCTTCGGGAATTTGCTCCATGGGGGTGGACGTTCTCCAGGTCGGGCCCTTGCCGACGCCGGGCGTGGCGTACCTCACGCGCAGCATGCGGGCCGACGCGGGCGTGGTCATTTCCGCGTCCCACAACCCGTTTCAGGACAACGGCATCAAGTTTTTTTCCTACGACGGCTTCAAGCTGCCGGACGAAACCGAGGCGCGGATGGAGGAGATGATTTTTTCCGGCGAGACGGAGCGTCACCGGCCAACGGCGGACGAGATCGGCAAAGCGTTTCGCGTCGACGACGCGGTCGGGAGATACGTGGTCTGCCTCAAGGGCACTTTTCCCCGGCATCTTACCCTGGAAGGGATGAAGATCGTAGTCGACTGCGGGCATGGAGCGGCGTACCGGGTAGCGCCTTTGGTTTTGACGGAGCTCGGGGCCGAAGTCATTTCGATCGGCGTCCGTCCGGACGGCGAGAACATCAACCGGGGCTGCGGCTCGCTCTATCCCGAGACCGCGTGTCAGGCATTGCAAGAGCATGGGGCGGATCTGGCGATCTCCATGGACGGCGACGCGGACCGGGCGATGTTCATCGACGAAAAAGGCGAAGTCGTGGACGGCGATCAGGTCCTCGCCATCTGCGCGAAAGATATGCGCGACAAGAAATCTCTGAAAGGGGGAACGGTCGTCGCGACCGTGATGAGCAACCTGGGTCTGGAATTGGCTCTAAAGGGAATGGGGCTGAATCTCCTGCGCACTCAGGTAGGCGACCGCTACGTCGTCGAAGAGATGGTGCGCGGCGGCTTCAACCTGGGCGGCGAGCAGTCCGGCCATCTGCTTTTCCTCGACCACAACACGACCGGGGACGGCTGCGTTACGGCCTTGCAGCTTCTGGCAGTCATGGTGGAAACCGGACGCAGCCTCGGAGAATTGAAAAAGGTGATGACGCAGCTTCCACAGGTGCTGCTCAACGTGAAAGTCAAAGAGAGAAAAGACTTGGCGGCTTTGCCGCAGGTGCGGGCCAAGATCGCCGCCGTGGAGAAAGAGCTCGGCACGCGCGGCAGGCTTCTGGTCCGCTACTCGGGCACCGAGCTGCTGGCGCGCGTCATGCTGGAAGGAGAAAACGAGGGGCGGATTCGGCAGATGGCGGAGGAGATAGCGGAAGAGATCAGGAAGGAGATCGGCAAAAGCTAGAATTCAGAATTCAGGAGTCAGAATTCAGGAGCGGGGAGGCATTCTGGATTCTGACTTCTGGCTACTGGATTCCTTCTGACGAGCACGAACATGATTCGTCTTGGAGTGAACGTCGATCACGTGGCCACGGTCAGACAGGCCAGAGGGATCGACATTCCCGACCCGGTGACGGCGGCGCTGCTGGCCGAGAAAGGCGGGGCGGACGGCATCACCGTTCATCTGCGCGAGGACCGGCGCCACATTCAGCAGCGCGACGTCGAGCGGCTGCGCGCGAAGCTCAAGGCCAAGCTCAATCTGGAAATGGCCGTGACGCCGGAAATGGTCCGCCTGGCGGAAGAGATCAGGCCCGACGACGCCTGCTTTGTTCCCGAGCGGCGCCGAGAGCTGACGACCGAGGGCGGACTCGACGTTTCGTCGCAAAAATTTAAGATTCGCGACGCCGCCCTACGTCTTCAAGCGCGCGGGATCCGAGTCGCTCTGTTCGTCGATCCGGACGAAAAACAGATCGAGGCCGCGAAGGAGACGGGCGCTCACGCCGTCGAAATTCACACCGGCGGCTATGCGAACGCGAAGGGAGACGGGTCGAAAGAGCTCGGCGAAATCGCCGCCGCCGTCGCGCTCGGGCGCCGCCTCGGGCTGGAGGTCCACGCCGGACACGGGCTGAATTACGAGAACGTGACGCCGATCGCGCGCATACCCGAGATCGTCGAGCTCAACATCGGCCACAGCATCGTGGCGCGGGCGATCATGGTCGGCATGGAGCAGGCGGTGAGGGAGATGAAGGGACTGTTGACGGTTAGGTAGGGGCGACCCCCCGTGGTCGCCCAAATTCGGGCAGGCACGGGGGCCTGCCCCTACGCCATGACGAGAATTTGCAATGTTCGTCGTTACCGCAAAAGAGATGCGCGAGCTGGATCGGCTGACGATCGAAAAGCATGGCGTGCCGAGCCTCGCGCTGATGGAGCGCGCCGGTGAGGCCATCGCCGCGGCGCTCGTCGAGCGTTTCGGCAAAGCGGCCAAGGGCGGCGTCCTCGTCGTTTGCGGCAAGGGCAACAACGGCGGCGACGGCCTGGTGGTCGCGCGCCGGCTCAAAAAAAAAAGCATTCCGTGCGCGGTCGTCCTGCTGGCGCGTAAAGACGAGCTTTCGCCCGACGCGGCGGAAAATCTGCGCGCGTATCTCAAAGTCAAAGGGACCGTGGTTGAGGCCGGGGCGAACTCTCTCGCGCCGCTCCGGCAACGGCTCAAGGGGAAAAAACTCGTCGTGGATGCCGTCTTAGGCACGGGGCTCAAAGAAGAAGTGCGCGGCGTTTATGCCGAGGCGATCGCGCTGATCAACAGTTCCGGCTTGCCGGTCGTGGCCGCGGATGTGCCGTCGGGTCTTGACAGCGACAGCGGCAAGCCGTTGGGCGCCTCTGTCAAAGCGAAGATGACGGTGGCGCTCGGCTATCCAAAATTAGGCGAAGTCATTTATCCCGGCGTGTCTTACGCCGGCGAGCTGGTCGTCGCCGACATCGGCATTCATCCCGCGGCGGTCGAAGAGGTCCGGCCGCGCGCCGAGCTGCTCGACGAGGAGGAGATCGGCCGGCTCGTTCCCGAAAGAGAGCCGGACAGCCACAAAGGAACTTACGGCCACCTGCTCGCCGTGGCGGGATCGCGCGGCAAGACCGGCGCGGCGATCCTCGCGTGCACAGCGGCGATACGCGCCGGCGCAGGGCTCGTGACCTTGGCCGCGGCGCGCTCTCTCAACGACATTTTCGCCGCTGCGCTCGTCGAAGTCATGACCGAACCGCTGAGAGACAATGCCGATGAGGAGATCGGGACGCTCAGCGATCACGAGTGGCGCCGCATCCTGGAAAAAAAGAGCGCCGTACTCTTCGGTCCGGGCGTGGGCGTCAACGACTCGACACGGAGCGCGCTCTGGTGGCTGCTGAGAAATCTGGAGACGCCGCTCGTGATCGACGCCGACGGGCTCAATCTTCTGGCCGGAGACATCGAGAGGCTCGGCGGCGCCAAGAGCCCGCCGGTTCTCACGCCGCATCCGGGCGAGATGGCGCGGCTCATCGGAGCGGACACGGCTAAGGTCAATAGCGACAGAGTCGGAGTCGCGCGCGCGTTTGCCGAGCAGCATGGCTGCCACGTCGTGCTCAAGGGCGCGCGCACCGTCATCGCGACCCCCGCCGGCCGTGTGTTCATCAATCCGACCGGAAATCCGGGCATGGCGAGCGGCGGGATGGGAGACGTGCTTGGCGGCATCTTGGGAGGGCTGCTGGCCCAGGGCTTTGCCATCGAGGACGCGCTCAAGCTCGGGGTTTTCGTTCATGGCTTTGCCGGCGATCGGGTGGCCGCTGCAAAAGGTCAGATCGGGCTGATCGCGTCGGACGTGATCGAAGCGCTGCCGGAAAGCTTTAAAAAGCTGGCAGAAAACAAGAGACAGAAGGCAGAAGGCAAAGTGCAAAATGCAAAACTCAAATTGCAAAATGGAAGAAAGCTCCGGAACTTTTGACTTTTGCACTTTGCAATTTTCATTTTGCAATGAAATCTTTTTCGCTGATCTCGCACTCCGCCGCGCAAACCCATGCGTGGGGCAAAAAGTTGGGCCGGTTGTTCAAGGGCGGCGAAATTATCGGACTCACCGGCGCGCTGGGAAGCGGCAAGACCTGCTTCGCCCGCGGCGTGGCCGAAGGGGCGGGCGTCGGCAAAGAGGCGTGGATCCGCAGCCCCACGTTCACCCTGATCAACGAGTACGACGGCCGGCTGCCGATCTACCACATCGATCTCTATCGCATCGGCAACGCGCGAGAGCTGGAGGAGTTGAATCTCCGCGAATACCTTTTCTCCGACGGCGCGAGCGTCGTCGAATGGTTCGAGCATCTTCCGCCGGGCGAGATCGATGAGTGGCTTGAGATCGACTTTGAGCATAGAAGCGGACATGAGCGGCGGTTGACCTTTACCGCTCACGGAAGGCAATATGAGAAAATACTGGAAAGAATTCAGAATCCAGAATCCAGAATTCAGAAGGGACGGGGGGATTCTGGATTCTGACTCCTGGATACGGGATTCCCTACGAGATGACAATGGGACTGATCGTGCAGAAATACGGCGGCACATCCGTCGGCAGCGTCGAGCGGATTAAGAACCTCGCCAGAAAAGCCGTCGCCGCCAAAAAGGCCGGTCACGACCTGATCGTCGTGGTCTCGGCGATGGCCGGCGAGACCAACCGGCTGGTCGCTCTCGCGCAACAAATCTGCGAATCGCCCGACGAGCGCGAGCGGGACGTCCTGCTGGCTTCGGGCGAGCAGGTCTCCACGGCGCTGCTCGCGCTCGCGATCAAGGGGTTGGGATATAAAGCGCGCTCGCTGCTCGCGCACCAGATGCACATACAGACGGACAACGTCTACGGCAAGGCGCGGATCAAGAGCATCGACTCGGCGCGCGCGCTTCAGTCGATCAAGGACGGAGAGATCGTCGTCGTCGCCGGCTTCCAGGGCGTGGACGAACAGGACAACATCACGACTCTCGGCCGCGGCGGCTCGGACACCAGCGCGGTCGCCATCGCCGCAGCGCTGAACGCCGAGGTGTGCGAGATCTACACCGACGTGGAAGGGGTCTTCACCACCGATCCCAACATCTGCCCGGCGGCCAGGAAGCTCGACCGCATCTCCTACGAGGAGATGATCGAGATGGCGAGCATGGGCGCCAAGGTGCTGCAGATCCGCTCCGTCGAGCTGGGAATGAAATTCAAAGTGCCGATCCATGTCCGATCGAGCTTCAGCGATAGCGAGGGGACGTGGATCGTCGAGGAGGATTTAACCATGGATGCGGTTCTCGTCTCGGGCGTGACTTGCGATAAGGACGAGGCGAAGGTCACTCTGCTCGGGGTTCCGGACCGTCCCGGACTTGCCGCGCAAATCTTCGGCCCGATCGCCGCGGCCAATATTGTCGTCGACATGATCATCCAGAACGCCAGCGAGGCGGGGACGACCGATTTGACTTTTACCGTGCCCAGGGCGGATTATAAAAAAGCCATCGCGCTGGTCGAAAACATGGCCGATAAGATCAAGGCGAAAGGGGTCACGATCGATCCCGACATCGCCAAGGTCTCGATCATCGGCGTCGGCATGCGCACCCACGCCGGCGTGGCGGCGCGCATGTTTCAGGTGTTGTCGCGCGAGGGCGTCAACATCGAGATGATCTCCACGTCGGAGATTAAAATATCTGTGGTGATCGACGAAAAAAACACCGAGCGGGCGGTCAGGGCGCTGCACAAAGAATTCATCGAGAACCAGGCGGCCGTATGAAAGACGTTTTGATCTACGACACGACGCTCCGCGACGGCTGCCAGGCGGAGGACGTCTCCTTCACCTTGGAGGACAAGCTCCGCATCGCCGAGAAGCTGGACGAAGTCGGCGTCGATTACGTCGAGGGCGGTTTTCCCGGCTCCAACCCGCGCGACGAGGAATTCTTCAGAGCGGTCAAGAAGCTCAAGCTCAAGCACGCGCGAATCGCCGCGTTCGGCATGACGCGCAAGTCTTCTTCACGGCCGTCGCAGGACCTGAGCTTGAAGACGCTCCTCAACGCCGACACCCCGGTCGTGACTCTCGTGGGCAAGACGTGGGACCTCCACGTGCGCGACGACTTGAGGATCAGCATGAAAGAGAACGTAGAGATGATCGCCGACTCGATCGCCTATATGAAGGAGCGCGTGGGCGAGGTGATCTTCGACGCCGAGCATTTCTTCGACGGCTATCGCTCGAATCCCGGGCACGCCGTGGATTGCTTGAAGGCGGCGCAAGAGGGCGGGGCGGATTGGATCGTTCTCTGCGACACCAACGGCGGGCGGCTGCCGGGCGAGATTCGCGCCGCCATCGCCGCGCTCCAGGGAGTGATCTCGAAGCCGCTCGGAATCCATTGCCACAACGACGGCGAGCTCGCGGTCGCCAACACTTTGACGGCGGTCGAGATGGGCGTGCGCCAGGTGCAGGGGACGATCAACGGCTTCGGCGAGCGCTGCGGCAATCTCAACCTTTGCTCGGCGATCGCGGACCTGCAGCTCAAGATGGGCAAGCAGTGCGTGGCGCCCGAGCAGCTCAAGAAATTGCGCGACGTGTCGCACTTTTTGTACGAGCTTGCCAATATCAGCCCGAACAAGCACCAGCCCTACGTCGGCGACAGCGCTTTCGCCCACAAGGGCGGCATGCACGTGGCGGGCATTCTCAAGAACCGCGAGACCTACGAGCACATCGACCCGGAGCTGGTCGGCAACCGCCAGCGGGTCCTGGTATCGGACCTGGCGGGGCGCAGCAACATCATTTACAAGGCCAAGGAATACGGCGTCGATCTCGACAACCACGATCACGCCGTGCAGCAGATTCTGCGCCGGATCAAGGATCTCGAAAGCCAGGGTTACGAGTTCGAGGCGGCGGAAGCGTCGTTCGAGCTTTTGATCCAGGAGGCGCTCGACCGCAAAAGAAAGAATTTCCGCCTCATCGGCTTTCGCGTGATCGACGAGAAAAGGAAAGAAGGCGAGCCGCCGATCTCCGAGGCGACGATCATGGTCGAGGTGGACGGCGTCCTGGAGCATGCCGCCGCGATGGGCAACGGTCCGGTGAACGCGCTCGACAGCGCGCTGCGCAAAGCCCTGACCAAATTCTATCCGGCGCTGAAGGAGGTCGAGCTGCTCGACTATAAAGTCCGCGTGCTGTCTTCCGGCGAAGGAACGGGCGCTTCGGTGCGCGTGCTGATCGAATCGGGAGACAAGAAGGACCGCTGGGGCACGGTCGGCGTTTCGCACAACGTGATCGAAGCGAGCTGGCAGGCGGTCGTGGATAGCATCGACTACAAGTTATATAAGGATACGAAGCCGGCAACGGGCGCCAGGCAATAGGATAAAAGATGAAAGCGGGAATCTCCGCGTTTCCGTTTTCATCCTTGCTCACGCCTCGTGCCTCACGCCTTTTTATGTGGCGCACGCTTAAAGAAGACATCCAGGTCGTTTTTCAGCGCGATCCGGCGGCGCGCAATCTCGGGGAAGTCCTTTTCACCTATCCCGGCTTTCACGCGCTTTTCTTCTATCGCATGTCTCACGCGCTCTGGTCGCGGGGGCTCAAGGCCCTGGGACGCCTGGTGAGCAACATCGGCCGCTCCTACACGGGAATCGAAATCCATCCGGGCGCGAAGATCGGCCGGCGCTTCTTCATCGATCACGGCATGGGCGTCGTCATCGGCGAAACGACCGATATCGGCGACGACGTGACGATCTACCAGGGCGTGACGCTCGGCGGCACGAGCCTCAGGAAAGAAAAGAGACATCCCACGGTCGAGGATTGGGTGGTCATCGGCGTCGGCGCGACGATTCTCGGGCCGGTGACGATCGGCCGCAGCAGCAGGGTAGGGGCGGGATCGGTCGTCATCAACAGCGTCCCTCCCAACTCGACGGTGGTTGGCATTCCCGGCAGGGTGGTCGGCGGCGAGGGGGTGCAGCGCGACGCGGCGCACATGATCGATCTGGAGCATCATCGGCTGCCCGACCCGGTGGCCAAGGCGATCGGCGCGCTGGTCGATTACGTCCAGAAGCTCGAGAAGCGGGTCAACGAGCTGAGCGCGCGCCAGGGCGGGCTCGAAGAAAAGCAGGCGGTGGACAACGAGGTCCTGCGCAAGGTCAAAGAGCTGCTGAAAATACAGGAAGCGGAAAGATAGGCGAGAGGCGCGAGGCTTGAGGCGTGAGACAAGGCAAAAATCTCATGCCGGTAACTCTCATCTCATGCCTTCTTCATGTGCCATGAGCAACAGAAAGAAAAAAGTGGTGGTGGCGATGAGCGGCGGTGTGGACAGCTCCGTCACGGCGGGCTTGCTCCTCGAGCAGGGTTACGACGTCGAGGGAGTCTCGCTGCGTTTGTGGGAAGAAGAGCGTCAGCGGCGCAGTTGCTCGGATCATCACGGCGCCGCCGACGTCGCGGCGCAGCTCGGAATTCTCCACACGCTGATCGACGCGCGCTCCCGCTTCGCACAGTCGGTCGTGCGGCCGTTTGTCACAGATTATCTTGAAGGACGCACGCCTAATCCTTGCGTCGCCTGCAACCGGGATTTCAAGCTCGGTGTTCTGCTCGATTGGGCTAAGGGGCGGGGCGCCGACTACGTTGCAACCGGACACTACGCCCGCCTAAGCCGCGACCCGGCGACCGGACGGACCTCGCTTCTTCGCGGCGCGGACTGCAACAAAGACCAGTCGTATTTTCTCTTCGCGCTTTCTCAGGAGCAACTGTCGAGCACGCTCTTTCCTCTCGGCGACTTGCGCAAGAGCGAGGTGCGCGGCGTCGCCCGCCGTCTCGCCCTCTCGGTCGCGGAGCGGCCGGAAAGCCAGGATGTTTGTTTCGGCGACTATCGAAGCTTCGTCGAGTCTCTGGCGCACCCGGAAGAAATTCACGGCGGAAAGATCGTCGACCGTTCCGGAAAAGTGTTGGGACGTCACAAAGGACTACACCGCCTGACCATCGGCCAGCGGAAAGGATTGGGGATTTCTTCTCCGCGTCCGCTCTACGTTACGGAGATCGACGAGGCGACTCGGCGCGTGGTTGTCGGCGGAAAAGAGGAATTGAACTGTCTCGGGCTCGTCGCGCATTCTCTCAACTGGATCGAGCCGCCGGACGGCGATGAGTTCACGGCCGAGGTCCAGGTGCGCTATCGCTCGCCTGCGATTCCCTGCCGCATCCGCATCCGCGAAGATGGAGCCTGCGAGGCGCGTTTCGAGGAAGCCTTTCCCTCCGTCACGCCCGGCCAGGCGGCGGTGTTTTATCGGGGAGAAAGGGTGCTGGGCGGCGGATGGATCACGCGGGCAATTCAAGGATGAAAGCGGAAGGCTGAAAGATGAAGTGAATCCTATTACGGAATTCATCCTTCATCCCTCGTCCTTCATACTTCAATCATGCGAATCGCCATCACGACCCTCGGCTGCAAGATCAATCAATACGACTCCGCGGTGATTCAATCCCGCCTGGAAGAGGCGCGTCACTCGTTCGTTCCGTTCGAGGAGGCGGCGGATTTTTACATCGTCAACGCCTGCACCGTGACCGACCGCGCGGACTGGGAAGCGCGCCAGCTCGTTCGGAAGGCCAAACGGCGGAGCCCGGCGGCGCGCGTGCTCGTGACCGGTTGCTACGCGCAGGTGAAACCGCAGGAGGTCGCCGAGGTCCCCGGCGTGGATTTCGTCGTCGGGCTGAATCGTCTGGGCGATCTGCTGCGCTTCGTCGATCATGCGGAGCCACTGGCCGATGCCGAAAGAGTCGCCGTGGGCGAAGTGAAAAGGGAGCGCGGCGTTCCGGTGCTGGGCGCGCGAGCCCTGCCCGGTCACACCCGGGCATTCTTGAAAATTCAGGAGGGATGCAACTACTCCTGCACTTATTGCATCATACCGACCGCGCGCGGCCTGAGTCGCAGCGTTCCGCCTGAAGACATCATACGCGAGATTCGCGCGCTCGCGGAGCGCGGCTTCGTCGAGATCGTGCTCACGGGAATTCACCTTGGCGGCTACGGCCACGATCTTGATCCCAAGATGGACCTGACTGCGCTGCTGGAGATCATCCTCGAAAAAAGTCCGATCCGCCGCCTTCGGCTTAGCTCGCTCGACCCGCGCGAGGTTCCAGAGCGGCTGCTAGGGCTCATGGCGCAGTCGAAAATCCTCTGTCCCCACCTTCACGTCTGCGCGCAGGCGGGCGACGACCGCATCTTGAAGCAGATGCGCCGTAATTATGACACGGCGTACTACCGCGACATTGTCGCCAAGGCGCGCGCGCTGCTGCCCGACGCCGCCTTGGGGAGCGATATCATCGTCGGTTTTCCCGCTGAGACCGACGAGAGCTTCGAGCGCCAGTTGGAATTTTTCGACTCGCTTCCGTTGACCTACTTTCACGTCTTTCCCTACTCGATCCGCTCCGCCACGGTGGCGGCTTCGCTTCCCGACCATCTTCCGAACGCTGTCAAAAAAGAGCGCGCGAGAAGAATGCGAGAGCTGGGGACACGCAAGAAGAGGGAATTCTATCATCGTTTTCTCGGCCGGCGGGTTTCGGTGCTCGTCGAGGGCGACTCGAACGTTGCGGGTGCTCGCCGCGGCTACAGCAGAAACTATCTGCCGGTCTCCGTGCGTGGCGACGCGCGGGTGAATGAAGAAGTGGAGGTCGCAATCGAAGAGCTGGAAAACGGATCGCTCGTCGGCCAAGCCATGAACTAAATTTTCGATTTTCGATTGCCGATTTTAGATTGAGAATCGAAAATCCAAAATCTAAAATTCTTCAGGTGCGTCGTGGATAACGATCTGCAATTATCCCTGCTGCAGAAGCAGTTGGGATACAGGTTCAAAGACTCAGCTCTCCTATTGCGTTGTCTAACTCACATCTCCTACGGCCGGGGCAAGGCAGACGGTCACAACGAGACGCTCGAATTTCTCGGCGACGCCGTGCTGGACCTCGCCGTGAGCGATCTCCTCATGCGCCGGTTTCCCGAAAAAAGCGAGGGTGACCTGTCGAAGATGCGGGCTTCGCTGGTGAACGCCGCTACTCTGGCGGAGAAGGCGACCGATCTCCGTCTCGGAGATTTGCTGCGCATGGGCAAGGGCGAGGAACGGAGCGGCGGCAGAAAAAAGAAGTCGATTCTCGCGGGCGCCTTCGAGGCGCTTCTCGGCGCGATTTATTGGGACGGCGGCTATGAGCCGGCGCGCAGCGTCGTCGAGCGGTATTTTGCGCCCGGCATCGAGGAGACCAAGCTGGGACAGCAGGATTACAAGACGCGACTCCAGGAAATCAGCCAGATGCTGTTCCACGAGCCGCCGGTTTACAAGCTCATAGGCGAGACCGGCCCCGATCACGAAAAGCGCTTCGTCACGGAGATCGCCGTCGGCGGCAAAGTGCTGGGCCGCGGCGAGGGCAGGAGTAAAAAACAGGCGGAGCAAGAGGCCGCCGGCAAAGCGCTCGAAGGGTTGCAGAAAACTTCTACTTAATCTCCGGGGGTGATCAAACCGTCCGCCAGCTCACGCTTCCCCGACTTCGTGAAGCATTTTTTCTTCCACCATCGGCCCTGCTCTCCGTTTCTTTCTCCGATCGAGCGCCAGGGCAAGCAGAGGGATAAGCAACGAGCCTCCGGGGAGCGAGAAGACGAGAAGCACGGGGACGGTCTGCGACAACGATTTGAGGTGAGCTTTGATCTCGGCTCTTTCTTCTTTGGTCCACCTCTCTCCCGTGTTGCGGCGCTTGGTGAGGAGTCGCATGAACCCCCTGATCTCCAGGGCTTCACGGAGGATCGCCGCTCTCAATCTATAAAAAAGTCGGTTCATCGCGGATAAGACGCTCGTCAGTGCCCGTGTTCTCCGGACCGATTCATAAGATAGTCCTCCCGGAAAAATCTTTGCGCTAAAGTTTTCTCGCTTCGAGCTTTCCGTCGTAGCCGAAATGATTGACGAGGATGTGGCTCATCTGGCAGCCGTGACGCATCTCTTCGCGCATGACGCGAAGCAGGCACTGATGGTCATGAGCGCTGGGCGCGGTGTCGAGCAGGTTCCGCTGTTGCTCCGAGGAAGCGAACTCGGTGTCGCCCTGATAGACGATCAGATGGAGCAGGGCGTCGCGCATGTCCTGCGTTGGGACCTGCAAGATGTTGTCCCATTTTCTCCCGCCGGCGAATTCGCCGAACTCGATCTCGGGGTGGGTCCCGCCGTCATAAAGCGCGTCGAACTTGAAATCTTTGACGAGCGAGCCGTCGAAGCCGATGTCCTTTTGCCATTTGCGGAACAGGTCGGTCCAGTCGTCGAAGGTTGCAAGTTTGCCCATGAAGCGCCTCCTTGTTGTTTTGGCCGCGAGATAGAGCAGCTTCCATGCCAGGCATTTCTCTAGGATTTCTTGACTAAATCGGAAAGACCAAGGTGGGCGCTTCTTAAAACTGAGAAAAAAGCGGTCCGCCGTTCCTACTTCTCGGACTTCCCAAAGAGGCCGGGGTCGTTTGAGCCGCTGATTTCCTCGCTTTTTTCCTGGCACGTCCATTGCTCAAAGGTATTTCCGAGAGCGAAAATATTCCGTTCGCATGAGAATGGAATCGGACGATGACGAAGGCGAATCAAGAAAGGAGAGAGACCATGGAAGGCATTCCAGAATTATATGCCATCTACGGCGAGAAGGCGTTAGGGACCGAGCCGCCGGCGATCTCGGAAGTCGAGCGCTTGACCAACGAGTTCGAGGCGCACGAAAGCGAGGAGGGGAAGTTTCTCGCGCAATACAAAGACGTGGCCGGCAAGACCAAAAACGGGATGATCAAATTCCTCCTTCAGATGATCATCTCCGACGAGGAAAAGCACCAGGCGGTCACCCGCGCGATGGCCTCCACTCTCAAGGGAGATCTCAACTGGACCCATCCCGACGACGCCCTTCGCGGGCTCTACAACCCGGTCGAGGAAAAAGACCAGCTACTCCGGCTCACCGAGGATTTCATCCGGGTCGAGAAGCAGGGGATCAAGGAGTACAGGGAGCTGATCAAATCGAGCCGGGGTTATTATCGCGATCTCTTTGTCTTGCTCTTGGAGTCCATGGTCCACGACTCGGAGAAGCACATCAAGATCCTCGAATTTCTGCGCGAGAGGTTGAGGGAAGCGTAAGCGCATGATTCGTGAGGATTTCGATCCGCTGGCGGGATTTTCCGAGATCGAGCGGCTCGTCTCCAAGATCTATCTGCGATTCTCCCATCTCTTTTTCGACCGGCCCGCGCTGAGGGAATTCTGGTGGGAGATGGGCCTCGAGGAGGAGCAGCATGCGTCGATTCTGCTCGCTTGCAAGGCGTTGATCGATAATTACGAGGACGAGGAGCTGGATCCCTCCGTCACTCAGGAGAAGGCGAGCGAGCTAAAAGAAAAGCTCTCCACTTTTCTGCGCCAGGGCACGCCGTCGCTGACGGTCGAGGAAGCCTTCCAGATCGCCGTGGAGATTGAGACCTCGGAGATCGACGTCATTTACAGTAAGCTCTTGCAGCTCGGCGGACCGAAGATCGCCCAGACGATGCAGAATCTCGGCGTGCCGGCGAGCGTCCAGCGGCAAAAGCTAAAGGCCGCGCTCCGGCGCTACAGCAGCGATGCAAAACTGCTCGCGGAAGCCGAGCGGCTTTGACGCCCCCATTCCACTTTTTCAATCAAGAGCCGGCAATCTTTCCGTCCCTTGAGGCATGCGGGAATTTCAGGGGGAATCCGCATTGCTGAGTCCGTATTTTTTTAGCTTGTAGCGGAGCGCGCGTTCGCTCAAGCCGAGCATTTCCGCCGCTCGGGTCTGAACGCCGCCGGCCCGGACGAGCGCCCCCCGGATCATCCGCCGCTCCACTCCTTCCACCGCCGCCGGGAGGCTCGCCTGCCCGCTCTCCGCTTCCTCGAGCCCTTGCGTGCTTAGCGGCAGGTCGGCTTCTCCGATCACATCGTCTCTCGTGAGCACCACCGCTCTCTCGATAATATTCTCGAGCTCGCGGACGTTCCCCGGATAGTCATAGCGTAGAAGCGCTTCGCGCGCCTCGCTCGTGAGACCGCGAATGGCCTTGCGGTTCTTCTCGGCAAAGACGCGGAGAAAATGATCCATCAGCAACGGCAGATCTTCCCGCCGTTCCCTCAAAGGAGGGAGAACGACGGTGACGACGTTCAGCCGGTAGTAGAGATCCTCGCGGAATTGACCCGCCTTGACGAGCGCCTCGAGATTTCGATGCGTTGCGGCGATAATTCGCACGTCGACCCGGATCGGCTTGCTGGAGCCCAGCCGCTCGAACTCTCTCTCTTGAAGAACCCGAAGGAGTTTTGCTTGAAGCGGTAACGAAAGATCGCCGATCTCGTCGAGAAAAAGCGTGCCGCCGTCGGCCGACTCGAAGCGCCCTTTGCGCGCGGCCACCGCTCCCGTAAACGCGCCCTTCTCGTGGCCGAACAGCTCCGACTCCAGCAGCGTCTCCGGCAGAGCCGCGCAGTTCACCCGGATCAGCGGCGCCGATGCGCGCGGGCCGGCATAGTGAATGGCCTTGGCGATGAGTTCCTTTCCCGTGCCGCTCTCGCCGCGAATCAAAACCGTTGCCTCGCTCGGCGCTACCCGCCGCACCAGAGAGAGAACCTCGATCATCCTGCCGCTTTCGCCGATGATTCCCTCGATCCGGTGGCTTCTCTCCAACGCCTCACGGAGGTCGCGGTTTTCCGAGAGCAGGCGGCGGCGTTCTTTGACCTGAGCGATCCGGTACAGCAGCTCGTCCAGATTGACCGGCTTGGTGACGTAATCCACCGCGCCGGCTTTGATCGCCGCGACCGCGGTCTCGACGGTCCCATAGGCCGTGATCACGATGGCCGACGCTTCGGGATTGACGGCGCGGAGCGCCTTCACGAGTTCCAAACCCGACATGTCGGGCATTCTTTGGTCCGTCAAAACCAGGTCGATGGGCTCGGCGCGAAATATCTCCAGGGCCTTCTTCGCGCTGGCGGCAAGGACCGTGGCGAAGCCCTGCTTTTTGAGAAAGCCTTCGATAAGCTCAAGTTGGGTCGGCTCGTCATCGACCACGAGAATTTGAAAAGGGTCCACCGTTTACCTCTGAGCATTCCCGAGAGGAAGGGAAACCTGGAACCGGCTGCCGCGGCCGACTTCGCTCTCGGCGGTCAATTTTCCACCGTGCGCTTCCACGATCCTCCGGGCGATGACGAGACCCAGGCCGGAACCTCTGGTCTTCGTGGTAAAGTAGGGCTCGAAAATCCGTGGAAGGACTTCTTTCGGAATGCCGGCTCCGTTATCCGTAACTGCGAGAATCAAATCTCCGCGCGCTTCCTTCGCCTCTAGTGTCAACCGGCCTCCGTCGGGCATGGCCTGGACGCCGTTGAGAACAAGGTTCAGCAGGACCTGTTTGAAATAATTTCGGTCCACTCTCGCGCTCGGGAGATCGGAAGACGCGACGACGTCGATTTTTACCTTCGCCGATTCGGCGTCGCTTTCGGCTAGCGCGGCCAGATCCTGAAGCAGCGCGTCGAGCCGCACGTCTTCAGGCTTGAGCTCCAGAGGACGCGCGAGCGAAAGGAATTCCTCGACGATCGAGTTCAACCGCGCCACCTCGCCGCGCATCAGCTCTATGAAGCGGGCGTACTCCCCCTCGTCCTCGGTCGGGTGGAACTCCCCTTTGAGGCGCTGAAGACCCATCGAGACGGAATTCAGAGGGTTTCTGATCTCGTGCGCGACCGTCGCCGCCAGGTCGCCCAAGGCCGAGAGATGTTCCCGGCGCGCCACCTCGGCCTGCAGCGCGCTTATTTCCCGCATGTGAGAGTGTTGGTTATAAAAAATCACCGCCATCCCCAGAATCCCCACGGTAAGAATAGCCAAGCCTAGAACGAGAATCGATCTCAGGCTGTTGCGCCACGCCTGCTCCACCGGAGCCAGGGAGAGTCCGATCTTCAGGAAGCCGAGCGTCGAGCCGTTCAAGCGAATCGGCTTGACGATCTCATAGTCGCGCTTTCCGCCCTCGAATTCGACGATGCGACTGAGCTCCCGGCCGTCGGAGCCGGCTTGCAAGACGAACGGGTCGGTTTCCTTTTGATCCAAGAAAGCCCGGTCCGTAT
Source organism: Candidatus Binatia bacterium (assembly GCA_036504975.1). NCBI lineage: Bacteria > Candidatus Binatota > Binatia (SeqCode) > Binatia bacterium. The sequence continues at coordinate 76,801 of DASXUF010000012.1, forward strand.
GCGCGACGACTTTGAGATCGCCGTCGAGGAGCGCGACGTAGTCGATATCCGACTGGCGTCCCAGCTCCTCGATCTGCCGCTGAACTCCGATCTCGTTTTTGAAGTTGAGAATATAGCCGGCGTCGGCGTGGACGGCGATTACGCCCGGAAAACTCCGCGCGCCGACGGCGACGCCGAAGACGCTCCCTTCCCAAAACTTTTTCTCCTTCAGCCGCGGCGGAAGCTCCTCGGAGTTTTCTTTTCGCTGCATGGGAAGCGGCCAATGTCTTCCCCACATGAACATTCTGAACGGCGGCGTGGGAGGAAAGTTTCCCTCGCCGCGTTGCGCAAACATCCGCTCCCTCATCTCCGCGGGCGTCTTGGGTGGCAGCGGCGGCTGCCAGGGCCGCCCCTGATCGTCCAGAAGCTCCACCTTCTGAAGGCGGTTCATCGAGCTCAGGTTTTTGAGAAAGTCCTGATCCACTGCGCCGGAGCTGAGAAGCTGGTCGATGAGCCGCGCGTTGTCCAGCAGCCGCTGGCCGATCTGCTCTTCGAGGAGCGAATTTCCCAGGATCGCGTTCCTGGCGCCGGTTTCTATGGCCTCGGCAAGCGCCGCGCCCTTGGCCTCGGTCTGGCGCATGAGCTCGCCGCGGAGCCGCCGGCTCTCAGAGAAGGCGTAGGCGGAGACCAGAGCAAGAAGAAGAACGGCCGAGGCGAGGAAGTAGCGGGGTAGGAAAATTTTCTTCATGACCGGCGAACATTGTAGAAGCGGCGGTTTATTCGGCCGCCTTTGGCTCTTCAGTGCATATGCTCGACGGCGTGGCGTCCGTGATCGGAGAGCTGGGCGTCGAACCAGCGATGGATCGCCGCGACGAGTTTCGGATCTTTCGCTTGATAACGAATCTCCGCGCCGTCGGGCAAAGCCGCGTAACGCACGGCGATTTTCGCCGCGCCCGCTTTCAACTCGGTCAAGCCCGGCATGTCCGCGCCGTGAATTTTGGCCGGGTCGGAAAAGTCTCCTTTGCGAAACCTCACCGCCTCTTCTTTCAGGTGGGCCTGTATCAAGGCGATCTGCTTTTTATTCGATGGGTCCTTCACGACTACTTTCTGCAAGCCGCCGTCATCGAGTGTCTGAAACACGTGCATCGTTTGTTCGAGATCGAACGGCATTACCTGCGCGCCTCGCCCGGCGACTTCATCTTGGCGAGTTTGAGCCGGTAACATTGCCGTCTTGTAAAAAACAGTCGTCCCTAGCGCGAGAAGAAGCGGGACAAGCAAAATAGTTTTTTGCGCTCTCGTGGAATCTGTGCCGTTGAGTTTCATAGAATCCGTCTCTATTTCTATCTCCCTTTACTGGACGATGCAAAACGACCCCCGAGCGATGTTTGCGCCGGGGGTCGCCGCATTTACGCGGTGACGCTATTTAGCTACGTCCCGCGCGGACCGCCGAACGGCATCACGCCGCCGAAGGGGTTGATGTGGATCGTCCGCAGCTCGCCGCCGGCGTTCTTCAGCTCGACCACGTACATCGTGTGACGCATCCCGGTCGATGGAAGAACCCGCTCGACCTTGAAGCCCGCCAGGTTTTTGTCGGCATATTGCTGCGCCAACTCCCTGGCCTTCTCGTCGGTGATCTGCGTCTCGGTTGCGCCAAAGCCTTGTCCGCCCATCATGCCGTGGCCCATCGGTCCCGTGCCGGGGCCGTGAGGACCGCGCCATTGAGCCGTGGCCACCGTTGCCACAGCCAACAGAGCCGCTACGGTCGCGACGGTTATCAACGCTCCTAAAAATTTCTTCATGGCCTATTCCTCCTTTCCTTGGAAATCGTTCTGCCATCTAAGAGAGCAACGCGTGTGCCAGAGGCTTCTTGGACGGAAAGAACCGATTCGCAAGGGTTTCGCCGGCCGCTCCGAATAGCAGGGAAGGGCGAATCGACCAAATCGTCGAACTGTTCGACCACGACGTCGAATTTTTCAGGCATCGGCAATCCGCCCGTCGATCATGTGGTAGACGCGATCGAAGCCTTCGAGCATTCTTTCGTCGTGCGTGACGACGATGACCGCGGCGCGCTGGAGGCGGCCCAGTTGCCGCAGCAGATCCATCACGGCTTTTCCGCGCTCGGTATCGAGCGCGGCGGTCGGCTCGTCGGCCAGAATCACCGCGGGATCGTTGATCACGGCGCGGGCGACGGCGACGCGCTGCTGCTCTCCGCCCGAGAGCGTGGCCGGATAAATCTCGGCGCGGTGGCCGAGATCGAGGCGGTCGAGCAGTTCTCGCGCGCGCCCCATCGCGTCGCGCCGCGAGACGCCGTTCAAGGTCGGCACGAGCGCCACGTTTTCCACCGTGGTCAAAAAGGGAATGAGATTGTAGGCCTGAAAAATAATCCCCATGCGCCGGCGCCGGAGCCGGCGATCGTCGGTCAGCACGCTCACGCCGTCAAAGACCAATTCGTCGTCGATCGCGATGCGTCCGGCCGTCGGCGGATCGATCAGCGACAACGCTCGGAGCAAGGTCGTCTTCCCCGAGCCGCTCGGCCCCATCAGCGCCACGATCTCTCCCGGCTCGACGGAGACGCGCGCGTCCTGGAGCGCGACGACCCGGCTCTCTCCCTGGCCGAAAATCTTGGTGACGTTTTCCGCCGTGACCGCGGGCATCAGGCGCCTCCTCCCATCGCCGTCGTCGGATCGACGGCGAGCGCGCGGCGGATGCCGACGATGCTCGCGAGCACGCAGATGGCGGCGACGATGCCGAACAGCGCGACCTGATCGCCGGCCGCGATCGCCACGCGGCGCGGGAAGTATTCGTAGGTCGCCTCGATCAGCAGCACGCCGAAGCCGTAGCCCAGAAGCCCCAGGCCGAGCGCTTCCTGCAGGATCAGGCTGCCGATTTTCGAATTCGGCGCGCCGATGATTTTGAGCGTGGCGATGTCGCGGGTCTTCTCCATCGTCATCGTATAGAGGATGAGCGCGATGATCACCGTCGAGACCGTGAGCAGGATAATTCTGAACAGGAGGATCTGCTGGCGCGTGCGCGCGATGATGCCGCCGGCCAGCACGTCTTCCTGCTCGGCCGTGGTCAACGCGCGGTAGTGGTTCCAGCGCTCGATCCGTTTGACGACTTCATTCGGCTCGGCCCAAGGCTCCAGGCGCACCAGAATTGCGTTTGCCAGATTCGTGTTACGGACGATCGGGGCGAGCGACGAAGGAGGGAGAGCGGCGAGCGCCGGGTCCGCTTTCAAATCGGCCGCGAGGCGCGCCTGCTCGTTGCGCACCGTTTCGTTGGCTTTGAGAAACTGGATCTCCTGCGCGTCGCTGAGCGAAACATACGCCGTCGAGTCGCCGAACGTGGAAACGATGCCGTCGGTCAGACCGACCACGGTGAACGTCAAGCGTCCGATCCGGAGTAGGGCGCCGATGGGAACCCCGGCCTTCCGGTCCAGCACCATCTCGTAGCGGCCCGCCGCGATCGGGCGGCCGGCGCCGACCGCGGGCGGCGCCCCGATGTGCCCGGGCTTGTAGCCGATGATCTGCGCGCGGATCGATGCGTCGCCGTAGTCGAGCTGAATCGTCTGAAAGGCGATCGGGCCGGCGTCGCCGACGCCCGGCACGGCGCGGATCACGCGGTAAAGATCGTCCGGGATGCGCGAGGACTCGGCGATCGGACCGTTGGTGTCCTTCTGCACCACCCAGAGATCGGCGCCCGGCGCGCGCACGATGCTGAGCGCGTCTTCGACGAGGCCGCGGTAAATTCCGCCCATCGCCATGACGGTGGCGAGCAAAAGCCCGAGACCCAAAGCTGTCAGGAGATATCGGCCGAAACGGTATTTGACGTCGCGAACGGCGAGATTCACGGCCGCTCTTTTTCCGCCGCCAGTGCGCCGTTGGCCCGAGACGCAGTGGCGACGCGGCGGCCCTCGTTTTTCAACTCGGCGAGTCTCCCCGGCGCGATGACCACATGATCGCCAACGGACAAGCCTTCGACGACTTCGATCCAGCCGGCGGGATCGACCGCGCCGAGGCGCGCGCGCCGAAAACGCATGCGGCCGTCCACGACCGTCCAGGCTCCCGCGCCGTTCGGCGATTGTACGACCGCGGCCAGCGGCAACGCGGTGGCT
>DASXUF010000013.1 GCA_036504975.1 Candidatus Binatia bacterium
GCAAGGGCGTTTACATTCGAGCTTTCACCTCCTGGGTCACCCCTTAGGGGGGTGTCGAGTATCACTACGCGGGCAAACAACCAATTCCCGCGACCGGACTTTCACCGGCTAGACAAGCAACCGTATAGGCTGCATACGAAGCTCACGAAGAGCACGAAGTTTAAGTCATCGCGCCAAGACGCCAAGCACGCAAAGAAATTCAGAAATCCCCTTTCATCCCCCTTTGACAAAGGGGGAAAGAGGGGGATTTGAGGAACCTTGGCGCCCTTTGCGTCTTTGCGCGAGATATTTCGACTTTAGGTTGCGGCTCCGCCGCGCTAGGCTCTTCGTGGTGAGAAGATTTTAGACGGATGAAAAAATCCGCTTCACCCTTCGACAAGGCTGTCCTGAGCAAATTCGAAGGGCTCAGGGCGAACGGGACGAGTGTTAAATTCGTTTAAGATTTTCCGTTCGTGCTGAGCCAGTCGAAGCACGGAAAGTACAGCCATGAAGAGAACCCGTTCACAAGAACCCGACCTCAGCCGCTTCGGCAGGCTCGCCGAATACAACCGCAAGCGCCGTTTCGGCGTGACGCCCGAGCCCGCGGGCAAGCTGGGACGTGCTGAAAATAAGCAACGGGAGTTTGTCGTTCAGAAACACCGCGCGAGCCACCTGCACTACGATTTCCGCCTGGAACACGACGGCGTAATGCTTTCATGGTCGGTTCCTAAAGGTCCTTCGCTCGATCCGTCGGTCAGACGCTTGGCGATGCAGACCGAAGACCATCCGATCGACTACAACCAGTTCGAAGGCGTGATTCCAGAAGGCGAGTACGGCGGCGGAACGGTCATGATTTGGGATCGAGGCACGTGGGAGCCCGAAGTGGACGACGTCGATCGCGCCCTGGCGAAAGGCGACTTGAAGTTCAAACTTCACGGCAAGAAGCTACGCGGCTCGTGGGTGCTCGTGCGCATGCGCGACCGACAGTGGCTCTTGATCAAACACCGCGACAAGTACGCCTCGACCGAAGACGTCACCGCAAAAAATCGCTCCGTCGTCTCCCGCCGAAGTCTAGCCAGCATCGCCCGCGCCGCCGGCGCGAGCGAGCGGCAGCTCGCACAGGCCAAGGAAGCGGATGCGGCGCCAACTATATAGCAGCAATCAAATCATGGCTGGATTCGCTTTCTCGATCCGGCATTCGGAACGGGTTCGTTCTATTCCGCTCTGCTCCAAACTGCCGCGACCAGACGCATCAAGGCGGCAAAAGCCTTCGAGATAGATCGCTACTACGGTGAACCGGCTCGACGGTTATGGAAACAAACCGCGCTCGACATCGAACTGAGCGACTTCACCCAAAGCTGTGCCCCCAGCGAAGACCCCAGGCGTTTCAATCTACTCATCTGCAACCCACCCTACGTGCGTCATCATCATATCGTAAACGGCGAAAAACAGAGACTACAAAATTCCTGCCAAGCCTCCTGCGGTGTCCGCATCGGCGGGTTAGCGGGACTTTATTGTTACTTTGTCGGACTTTCACATCTCTGGATACAACGCGGCGGTATCGCGGGGTGGCTGATTCCCAGCGAGTTTATGGATGTGAATTACGGGCGGCAACTTAAGCGTTACCTGTTGGACAAAGTGACGCTCCTTCGAATCCACCGCTTCGATCCGAATGACGTACAGTTCAAAGATGCCTTCGTCTCTTCAGCTATCGTTTGGTACCGTAACGTGCCGCCCGCCGCCAATCACAAAGTGGATTTTACGTTTGGCGGCTCACTCTGTAATCCTAAGATTGCACGCACGGTTTCGAAGGCAGCGCTTCGGAACGAAGTTAAGTGGACGCGCTTTCCTATCTCGGGCCCGCGCAAAGAAATCGCGCGCTATCGACTGTCGGACCTTTTCAAGATCAAGCGCGGCATCGCTACCGGACATAACAAGTTCTTCATACTTACCCAAGAGGCCATCGATGCCAATGAGCTTCCAATCGAGTGCTTCCGGCCCATACTTCCCAGCCCACGCCACGTTCCGGTTGATGAGATTGAGTCGGACGAAGAAGGCCGACCAGTGTTGGATCATCGACTCTTCCTTCTCGATTGCCGCCTTTCAGAAAACGACGTAAAAAAGCGCTTTCCGAAGCTTTGGTCGTATCTTGAAAATGGAAGGGAGACGGTCTCAGATCGATACCTCTGTCGTTCTCGAACGGTGTGGTACTTTCAAGATGAGCGCCCGCCGCCTCCTCTTCTCTGCACCTATCTTGGAAGAACCGGCACCAAGAGGAAACGACCCTTCCGGTTCATATTGAACCATTCGAAGGCGATTGCTGCGAACGTCTATTTACTTTTGTACCCGAGGCCGGTGCTTGAGCGCGCCGTCTCAAAGGACCCAGCCGTCCTGCGAAAAGCTTGGGAAGTCCTCAACAATTTATCCACGAGCTTGATTCTGGGCGAGGGACGAGTTTACGGCGGAGGGCTTCACAAACTTGAGCCTAACGAGCTAGGAAACGTAGATGCGGCGCCCATCGTGGACCTCGTGCCTGAGCTACGAAACAATTTCAGACCGATACAGTCCAACCTATTTGACCGCGAAAGCGCTGAGAGACCTGCCGCCGACAATTGACAACGCCACGCGCGGACGCATATGTTTTGAGCCAGCGAGGAACCAACAACCATGGTCATCGATTGCCACGCTCATCTGGTGCCGAAGAGCTGGTATCATCCGAAATCGCCGCCGGCAATTTTCGACATCGAAGGATTACTGGAGGAACAGGACAAGGCGGGAGTGAATCTCACCGTCTTCGGCAACAACTGGATCCGCACGCCTCAGGGACGCGATTCGTTCGACATCGTAAGAGAGTTCAACGAGTTTGCCGCCGAGACAACGGCGAAATATTCCGGCCGCCTTCTCGGCCTGGCCTCGTCGGTGCCGTTCAGCGACGAGCGGATGCTCAAAGAGACCGAGCGCGCGGTCAGAGATTACAAATTGAAAGGCATCATGGTCGGCTCCAGCGTGGAAGGCGAGTACCTCGATTCGCCGCGCGCCGTGCCGTTCTTCGAGCTGGTGACGGAATTGGACGTGCCGGTCTTCGTCCATCCGCCGCGCGTGACGATCGGCGCCGAGAAGATGGAAATCTTCCGTCTGCCGGAAATGCTTGGGCGGCCGTTCGACACGACGCTGTCTCTCGCCCGCTTCATCCTGACCGGGGGCCTGGAAAAATTTCCCAAGCTGAAGCTCGTCTGCGCCCACTTGGGCGGCGCGCTGCCGATGCTGCCGGGCCGGCTCGGCTTCGGCTATGAGCTGCGCAAGGACACGAGCTTCGGCCCCTGGGAGCCGGATGTTCTTACCAAACCTCCGGCCGATTACATGAAGCAACTCTTCCTCGATACCGTAAGCCTGCACACGCCTGCGGTCCTTTGCTCGGTGCAAACAGTCGGCGTCGATCACGTCGTCTTCGGCAGCGACTTTCCGCCGGTGCCGATTGCCCTCAAGAGATCCGTAGAAGTCATCGAGGCGTTATCGCTACCCGAAGCAGACAAACAGAAAATCCTCGGCGGCAACGCGGCAAAGCTGCTCCGTCTCGGCGCCTAAGTCCTCGCTACGCTCGGAATCTCAAATCTCATACTGCAGATCTCAGATTGCAATTTAAGAGCAAAAAGCGGCCGACGAGTGCGAGCTTGAAGGGCGAAGGCACGGGGACGAGTAGCAACACGGCAGGCCCCGATTGAAAAATTCTGTCCAACGTTTGTAGGCTGCTCAGAAAGCTCTCAGAGCCGAGGCGCGCGAAGGTCCGCGAGCGGAGGCGTACTCTTCCAGTACGTTGACGCCATAGCCCGCCAATGGCGGGCGTTAAACTAAGCGGGCCGAGCGCAACTATCGTAACCGCCCGCCCGGGGGTTTCTCGGAGGGCCGATGCGTGGGACGAAGTGGTTCAAGCGTACTTCATAAATTCTCGTAGCATTCTCGTGCCGCGTTACACAGACGTATCGCATCGGACCGGAGAGAGACTCGCGGGCGGGCTGATGGCATATGAGACTTTGTGAGCAGCCTAGAAAAGTTTCAGCGTCAGCCCGCCGTCAACGGTAATCCCCTCGCCGGTGATGAAGTCGGAATCCGACGAGGCGAGAAACAGCGCCACCTTAGCCACGTCTTCAGGCTCTCCCACTCGTTTCAAAGGCGTCGCGTATTCCATGTACCTGCGAAACAACCATCGCGAGAGGTAGCGGTTGATCATCTCGGTGCGGATCAGGCCCGGGCAAATATAATTGACGTGAATTTTGTGCGGCGCCAGTTCGAGCGCGAGCGTCCGCGAAAGACTCGCCAGCGCTCCTTTGCTGGCGGCATAAGCGCTCATCTTGCGCGTATGGCGGAAGGCCTCCACCGAGGCGATGTTGATGACCTTGCTGCCCGGCTGCCGCTTGAGAAGGCGGAGAGCTTTCTGCGTGCAGAGAACCGCGCTCTTGAGATTGGTCGCCATGACCGCGTCCCAATCTTCTTCGCGCAAATTCTGCAACAAGCTCCGCCGCACGATGCCGGCGTTGTTGACCAAAATATGGAGCGACTTGAATCGGCGCTCGATTTCGAGCAGGAGTTGCGCAACCGAGTCGGCCTTGCTGACGTCGCCGACGCAAACCATTCCCGAGCCTCCCTGCCGCTCGATCTCGAGAAGAGTTCGCTCGGCGGCTGCCCGGTCGAGGTCCGCCACGGCCACACGAGCGCCCTCGCGGGCGAACAGCACGGCGATGCTCTTGCCGATGCCGCTGCCGGCGCCCGTGACCAGCGCGTCTTTTCCGTCCAGGCGCCCCATAGCTCAAGCCATGTCGTGGGGGCTTATCTTATAGGAAAGGAAAACTCTCGCGGTAAAGCTTCGGTACTTTGAGACCAAGCTCGAGGATCTGGCGTTCGCAGTCGCGGCGGAATAATTCGCGGCGCTCTTCGTTGCTTCGATATTTGAATCCGAGACGAATATAGAGGTCCGTGTTCTCGGTGCGGGGCGGACCGAACATATTCAAGGCGACGCGCCACCACTTATTGAGCGCGCGCTGCACCGCGTCGGCGCCGTACTTCTCGACCTGGCTCTTCACAAAGTTATTGCCGAAGTCCACGTGGCCGAGTTCTTCGTCCAGGACGGCGCGGCAGAACTTCGCCCATGGCGCGTAGCTGCTCTGGGTGAAGTCTTCGACCAAGAGAAAGGCGCCACGATCGATCAAAAAGGTCATCATCAGGATATCGAGCCAACTATAGCGGGGGATCATGAGATGCACGATGTTGTAGAACCATTGGCGGGATTCGTAATTGCGCGCGTCCGAATGGCTGACGCCGAGCCCCTGGAGCAGTTTCACGGTGCCGTACCAGTGTTCCGTCTCCTCGCGGGCAATGTCGGCCAAGTGCACCTTCTCGTCGGGCCCAGGCGCCTTTCGCACCCACTTCGAATAGGTATGCGACGCAAACAGCTCGGCCTTTGCCTGGTCTGCGAGCAGCTTGAGCAAAGTGGCGCGGTACTCCGGCGTCATCTCGCTTTCTTTGTGGATGCTGCCCGGCTCATATTCGCGCTTCACCATGGAATGCTCGCTCCGGTTAAAATTAGAAGGACTATAGAGCAGGAATTTGGTTTTTGTCAAATCGACTCGTATTGACTTGGCCCGCGGCAAAGCGATAATTGGATTCGTCGCACGCGAACCGGGGAACTCTTTCTACGTCCAACCAGCGAGGAGGAACCATGCCGAGAGGCCATCATGATATTGGAGGCACGACGCGCGACGCGGGTCCGATCAACCGCGCCGAGCACCAGCTCGAGGATTGGGAAATCGTCGCGGACGCGGTCAACCAGGCTCTGGGCGCAAGGGGGATCAAGCGCACCGACGAGCTCCGGCGCGCGCGCGAACAGATGGACTCGGAGCTTTACCGGTCGCTCAGCTACTACGAGCGCTGGATCGCCAGCATGGAGAGCATTCTGATCGAGAAAAAAATCCTCACGCATGAGGAGATCGACCGGAAGGTCGCCGAGATCGAGAAAAAGTGGGGCGAGCCGTGAGTGAGTCTTCCGGCCGATTCAAGCCCGGCGACCGCGTGCGCGTGCGCGCGGAGGACCGGCCCGGTCACATCCGCACGCCGTTTTACATTCGCGGCAAGACCGGCTGGGTCGAACGGGCGCACGGCGAGTTTCGCAACCCCGAGTCGCTCGCGTTCGGCGGAGACGGACTGCCGAAGAGGCCGCTCTACCTGGTCGGATTTCATCAGCGGGAAGTTTGGGAGAAGTACGCCGCGACCAAGGACAAACTTTTCATCGACATCTACGAGCATTGGCTCGATCCGGCCTGAAAGGAAGAACAACGATGAGCGTCGATCCATCGGCAAAGCAGACGGACGAGGAGCACGGCCATCCGCACCCGAGGCACGAGCTGAGCTATCACGCGAAGCGCATCTACGCGATTCGCGAGCTGCTCCTGGAAAAGAACGTGATCACGCGGGAAGACATTCAAACGCAGATCGATTATCAGGAGGCGCGCTCGCCGGCGAACGGCGCGAAGCTGGTGGCGCGCGCCTGGACGGACCCGAAGTTCAAGGCCAGGCTCATCGCCGATCCGAAAGCCGCCTGCGCCGAGATGGGCATCGACGCGACGAGCCTGAACGAGTTCGTGGTGCTAGAGAACACGGAGAAAGTCCGCCACATGGTGGTGTGCACGCTGTGCTCCTGCTATCCGCGCCCGATTTTGGGCCGGCCGCCGGATTGGTACAAGAGCTTCAACTACCGGGCCCGCGCGGTGAACGATCCGCGCGGCGTGATGCGGGAGTTTGGTCTCGAGCCCGGGCCGGACGTCGAAGTGAGAGTGCATGACAGCACGGCCGACATCCGCTATCTGGTGTTACCGCTGCGCCCGGCTGGAACCGAGACATTGAGCGAGCAGGATCTCGCCAAGCTCGTCACCCGGGACAGCATGATCGGAGTCGTGGATGCGCTGCCCGCGGTCCCAGGGTCCAAAAAAACCTCTTAGCGAGCACGCGAAGCGTACCGCCCATTTCCTTCCGACAAATCACCGCGCTTGCCCTGCAAACCCACTACGGTTAAAATGGCCGGGTGAACGCGATTCGCGCCTCGCTGGTTCCCTTTCTTATCGTCTCCAGCGCTTTTCATTTGCTGCTGGCCTTGAGTTGGTACGCTCGCTACGACGCGCAGCCGGCGATCGAGAATATTCCGGTCAAGATTCTTCCTCCGCCGCCGGAAGAAAAGCCGGCGCCGCAAGCTTCCCGAGAGGCGCCTGCGCGGTCTCGGCGACCGCCGGCGCAAATCGCGAAGAAATCTGTGCCCGTCGCCCCGGCGCCGCAAGAACCGGACAAGACTCCCTCGAAGTTGGATGAGAAAGATAGAATTCCCGAGCAGCCGCTTCCGCCGAAGCCGCGCCGGCTCGAGAATGAAACGATCGTCCAGCGGCCTCTGCCGACTCTAAAGGACCTACTGCCTCCGGTGTACAGCGCCTATTCCGAAGCGGGCCGGAGCGCGCGCGGCGCCATCCCGCTCAACAGCCAGGACCCTCGATATGTTTCGTATCTGACCAGCGTGAAACAGGCGATCGAGATAGTATGGATCTACCCGGAAATTGCAAAGCGCTATAGGCTACGTGGAAAAGTGCTGATAGAGTTTGCGATTCTCGCCAACGGCCAACTGGAAGGGATTCAGATGCTTCGCTCGTCGGGGTCTTCAGTGCTGGACGAGGAAGCGATACGGGCCCTTCGCGCTGCAGCGCCTTTTCGCGCCCTGCCCGCGCAGATCGGAACACGGTTGCCAATCAGCGCCAGCTTCGAGTACGTCGACGATCGGTTAAAATACAGCTTCGCTCCTTGAACCCGAAGCGACAGCCCTACAAGCGACTTCCCCGCCCCGCCTCAGTTCGGCCGCACCCCTTTGTACTTTTTAAGAACCTTGATGAACGCCTGGACCAGAGGAGATTTCTGCCGGCTCTTGTGCACCGCGATGTAACTGCTGCGCTTCAGCTTCAAGTCCGGAACCTTGAGAATCTTCAACCGTCCGGCCTGCACGTCGGACGACACGTGGCATTTGGTGATGAACGAAATGCCGAGACCCCCGGCGACGGCGTTTCTCACCGCGTCCCGGGAGCCGATGCGCGGACTGAGCTCCATGTGCGGCGTGAACGGGATCCCGAGCTTGGCGAACCGCTCTTCGAGCAGCTCGCGAACCAGGCTGCCGCCTTTTTCGTCGGTGATGATCGGCTCCCGCGCGATGCGCATCAGCGGAACGGAGGCTTTCTTCGTCAACGGATGATTGGGCGGCGCAATCGCGACGATATCTTCCTGGTAACAAATCTCGCCGATGATAAGCGGCGACTTGGGAGCGCGTCCCAGAATCGCCACGTCGAGCTCGCCGTCCAGCAACGATTTCTCCAGACTCGAGCTGGCGTCGATTCTCAAGCCGGTCTCCACCCAGGAGAATTCCCGCTTGAACTGGTCCGCGACGAAGGGAAAAAAAGACGCCACGGCGGGCGAGGCACCGACGAATATTTTCCCCTTCTTGAGGCCCTTGAGCTCGTCCATCTTCTCCTTGAGCCCTTCGGCCTTGGCGAGAATCGCTTCCGCGTCCTCCATGAGCAAGTCTCCCGCGGCGGTGAGATTGATCTTGTGGCCCAACTTCTCGAAGAGTCGGACCTGAAGATCCTGCTCCAGGTCTTTGATGACGAGCGAGACCGAAGGCTGGCGGACGCCGAGGCGCTCGGCCGCCTGGGTAAAGCTCTTGATCTTGGCAACCGTGGTAAAAACTTTCAATTGATGTAGCGTCATACGGATCAGTGACTCCTTTCAAAAAAAATAGTTATTGTGAGGAGGCTATAACATCGGCCAAACTCAAAGTCAAACCTCAATAATCTCTATGAAGATGTCAAATCAATTTCTATGGGTTTCCCACCGGAGGACGGGTCTTCGCGCCGCGCGGGCCTCGTCCAGGCGTCCGACGGGCGTCGTGTGGGGGGCGCTTTTGACCAGCGCGGGATTTCCTTTGGCCTCGTCGGCGATGGCGAGCATCGCTTCGACAAACGAGTCCAGGGTTTCGCGTGTCTCGGTCTCCGTGGGCTCGATCATCAAGGCGCCGGAAACGACCAGAGGGAAGTAGATGGTTGGAGGATGAAAGCCGTAATCGAGCAGCCGCTTGGCGATATCGAGCGTGCTGACGCCCTGCTTCTGCTGCAACCTGTCGGTAAAGACGCATTCATGCATGCACGGCTCGGTCGAAGCCAACTGGAAGGCGCTTTCCAGCTTCTTCCTCACGTAGTTCGCGTTGAGCAGCGCCATCCGGCTGACCTCTTCAAGACCGTCCGAGCCGAGAGAAACCATATAAGTATACGCGCGCGCGAGGATGCCGAAGTTGCCGAAGAAAGAGCGGACCCGTCCGACGCTCTTGGGGAAATCCGAACGCAATTCGTACGCGCCGTCTTTTTTCTCGATCCGCGGGATCGGGAGATAGTCGCCGAGGAACGCTTTGACTCCGACGGGGCCGGCGCCGGGACCGCCGCCGCCGTGCGGCGTGGAGAAGGTTTTGTGCAGATTGATGTGGAGCACGTCCACTCCCATGTCGCCCGGCTTGGCGACCCCCATGAGGGCGTTCAGGTTGGCGCCGTCCAGATAGACCAGCCCGCCGCGCTTGTGCACCACGTCGGCGATCGCCTGAATGTTCTTTTCGAAGACGCCGAGCGTGTTCGGATTGGTGATCATCAGCGCGGCGACGCTGTCGTCCATCACCTGCTCGACCGCCGCCGCCTCGATGATGCCCTGCTTGTTGGAGCCGACCTGGATGACTTCGTAGCCGCACAAGGTCGAGCTGGCGGGATTGGTGCCGTGCGCGGTGTCGGGGACGATGATCTTCCGGCGCGGGTTGCCGCGCTCGCCAAGGCAGGCGCGGATAACCATTAATCCGGTCAACTCCCCTTGCGCCCCGGCCGCCGGCTGCAGCGTGACGTGATCCATGCCGGATATCTCGGCGAGCCAGCCTTCGAGCCGGTGGAGCAGCTCCAGCGCGCCTTGCAGCAGCTCCGGCGGCGCCAGCGGATGAATCAAAGAAAATCCCGGCAGGCGCGCCACGACTTCGTTGACCTTGGGGTTGTACTTCATCGTGCAGGAGCCGAGCGGATAGAACTCGCTCTCGATCGAGAAGTTGAGATGCGAGAGACGCGTGAAGTGACGCAAGACTTCGAGCTCGCCCATTTCCGGGAAGCCCGCTATCTCCTCGCGCAGCAGCTCGGGCGGAAGGCCGATGGGACCTTTCTCCTCGGGCCAGAAAAAGCCGCTTCTCCCCGGCGAGCCGCCCTCGAAGATCAAAAGAGGGCTGGAACGGCGTCCGTCAGCGTCCTTGGAAGTTTCGGACAAGTTTCTCGATCTCCTCTTCTTCGTTCATTTCGGTCACGCAGACGAGCAGGCTGTCTTCAAGCTCGGGATACCATTCGGACAGGGAGATGCCCGGCACCATCTTGTCGGAGATAAAGCGAGCGCGCCGGCCAGCCCACCCGCTCGCCTTTAGGACGAACTCGTTGAAAAAAGGCCCGCTGAAGACGGGAGTGAGACCGGCCTCTTTGACAAGGCGTTCTTTCGTCCGGTGGGCGCGCGCCGCGTTGACTTCGGCGATGCGGCGCATGCCGTTTTTTCCCAGCATGGACATGTAGACGGTCGCCGCCAGCGCGCAGAGGCTCTGGCTCGTGCAAATGTTTGACGTGGCCTTTTCGCGCCGGATGTGCTGCTCGCGCGTGGAGAGCGTCAAGACGAACCCACGCCGGCCCTCGCCGTCGACGGTTTCGCCGACGAGCCTCCCCGGCAGGCTGCGCACGAATTTTTTCTGCGCGGCAAAAAAGCCGAAACCCGGCCCGCCGAGCGTCATCGGCACGCCGAGGCTTTGGCCTTCGCCGACGGCAATATCCGCGCCGTACGCTCCCGGCGGCTTCAAAAGCGCGAGCGAGAGCGGCTCGCTCGTAACCGTCGCCAGCAGCGCGCCGGAGCGGTCGCACGCCGCGCGAAGCGGCACGAGGTCCTCGATCACGCCGAAAAAGTTGGGATAACCCGCGACGACGCACATCGCCTTGTCGTCCAGCGCCTTGGCGACAAACTCCGCGTCGGTCGCGCCGCTTTTCGTGAATGGGACTTCGACCAGCTCGACGCCCTGCAGATTTTTAAGATACGTCGCGATGACGCTGCGGTACTGCGGATGCAGCGCGCGCGAGACGAAAACCCGGCCCCTGCCGTCTTGCAGCCGTCGCGCCATGAGCACGGCCTCCGCGACCGCCGACGCGCCGTCGTAAACTCCGGCGTTCGCGACTTCCATTCCGGTCAACTGGCAGATCAGCGTCTGGAACTCGTACATCGCCGTGAGCGTTCCTTGGCTCACTTCAGGTTGGTAGGGCGTGTAGGAAGTGGAAAACTCCGAGCGCGAGATGATCGCGTCGACGGCGCTGGGGATCGCGTGATGGTAGATTCCGCCGCCGAGAAAGAAGCTCCAGTCCTGGGCGCTGGCGTTCTTCGCCGCGAGCGCGGCCATCTGTCTTTTGACCGCGACCTCGGTCAAACCTTCCGGCAGGGAGATTTTCGCCTTCTCTCTAAGCGAGCGGGGAATGTGCTCGATCAGTTCTTCGATCCGTGAGAGGCCGATCGTTTGGAGCATCCGCTCCTTGTCGGCGGGAGTATGCGGGGTATAGCGCATGAAAAGATCCTATTTGTCCTCATCCTCATCTTCATCTTCTCCGTTATCCTCGTCGTCGTCCTCCTCCTCTTCGTCCCCTTCTTTTTGCTGCTCGATGTATTCGGCGTACTCTTCCGCGCTCATCAAATCTTTTAGATCGTCCTTGTCCGTCATCTCGACCTTGATCATCCAGCCGTCGCCGTAGGGATCGTCGTTGATGGTCTCGGGGCTCTCCGGCAGCGTGTCGTTGACCTCGACGACGGTGCCGCCGACCGGCGCAAAGACGTCGGAGACGGCCTTGACCGATTCGACGGCGCCGAACGGATCGTCCTTCACGACTTTCTCGCCGATTTCGGGAAGCTCGACGTAAACGACGTCGCCCAGCTCGTGCTGGGCGAATTCCGTGATCCCGATGATCGCGATCTTGTCCTCCACCAACACCCACTCGTGCTCTTTGGAATATTTGAGCCCCTCTGGAAACTCCATCGTTCTTCCTCCTTAAAGCTATTTCACCTGGCGGCGATAGAAGGGCAAGGGCACGATCCGCGCCGCGGCGCGGCGTTCCCGGATTTCCACCTCGACGCTGTCACCGGCGGCCGCATCCTCGGCGCGAACGTAAGCCATCGCGATGGCCTTTCCGAGCGTAGGCGATTTCGTTCCGCTCGTCACTTCGCCGCTGCGCGCGCTCCCTTTGAAAACCGGATAATGGCTGCGCGCGATGCCGGGATCGGTCATCTCCAAACCGACGAGCTTGCGGCGGACCCCTTCCTCTTTCTGCTTTAGCAACGGATCGCGCCCGAGAAAAGAGCCCTTGGAAAATTTCACCACCCAGTCGAGGCCCGCTTCCAGCGGCGTCGTGGAATCGTCGAGCTCATGCCCGTAGAGCGGCAGGGCACGCTCGAGGCGAAGCGTGTCCCGCGCGCCGAGGCCGGCCGGCTGGAGCCCGTCTTCGCTTCCCGCTTGCATGAGAACATCCCACAATTTTTCTCCGTCCGGCGCCTCGCAAAAAATCTCGAAGCCGTCTTCGCCGGTATAGCCGGTGCGCGCCACCAGAGACTCGATCCCGCCCACCGCGGCGAAAAAAAAATAAAACGTCTTCAGCTCTGCGAGGCGCGGGGAAGTCAATCGTTGCAAGATATTCTCCGCCAGGGGTCCTTGGAGCGCGAGCTGGACGTAGCGGGCGCTGGTATCTTCTACCTTGACCTTGCCGGCGCCGTGCTTCTCGATCCAGTCGAAGTCCTTGTCCGTGTTCGAGGCGTTGACGCAAATGAAAACGTGATCCGCCTTGAGGGGGTAGATCACGATATCGTCGACGGTACCGCCGTTATCATTCAGCAGCAGGTTGTACTGAGCTTGTCCCGGCTTTAAACGCGAGAGATCGTTGGGCGTTAACGTCTGGCAAAAATCCACGGCGCCCGCGCCCCGGACCTCGACCTCTCCCATGTGGCTCACGTCGAAAAGCCCGGCGCGCCCGCGCACGGCCAAATGTTCTTCGATCACCCCCCTGTATTGGACCGGCATGTCCCAGCCGGCAAACTCGACCATCTTCGCCCCCAGGCGCCGATGAACGGAGTTAAGCGGAGTCTTTTTTCGGACCTGGGGTGTGGCTGGCGCGTTCACGCGGGCTTAACCTTCCCGCTGCAGCGATTCCTTTGCCGCCCTCAACGTATTGAACAGAAGCATGCAGATCGTCATGGGCCCGACGCCGCCCGGCACCGGCGTGATGGCCGAGGCACGCTCCTTGGCGCTTTCGAATTCCACGTCGCCGGACAGCTTGCCGCTGGGAAGGCGGTTGATGCCGACGTCGATCACCACCGCGCCCGGCTTGATCCAGTCGCCGCGGATCATCGCCGCTTTGCCGACCGCCGCGACCACGATATCGGCGCGGCCAACCTCGTCCTTGAGATGGGCGGTGCGCGAATGGCAGATGGTGACGGTCGCGTGCTTTTCCAAGAGCATGATGGCGACCGGCTTCCCCACGATGTTGCTCCGGCCCACCACGGTCGCGTTCTTTCCCTTGGGATCGCAGCGCGCGGACTCCAGGAGCTTCATGATTCCCATCGGCGTGCACGGCCTGAAGCCCTCGCCGCCGGCGAGCAACAGCCCCTGGTTCACCGGATGAAATCCATCGATGTCTTTCTGCGGCGACACCGCGTTGAGCACGCGCTCGGCGCGGACGTGCGCCGGCAGCGGCAGCTGGACCAGAATGCCGTGGATCTCGTCCTTGCGATTCAGCTTTTGGATCAAAGAAAGGATCTCTTTTTCCGAAACCGACTCGGGAAGAAGATGCTCTTCGGAACGGATGCCGACTTCCTTGCAGGCCTTTTCTTTATTTTTCACGTAGAGATGAGACGCGGGATCGTCGCCGACCAACACCACGCCCAATCCCGGGACCATGCCCCATCTCCGCTTCAGGCCATCGACCTCTGCTTTGATCTCGGCTTGAATCTCTCGCGCGACGGCTTTGCCGTCGATGATCGTCGCCATGAAATTCCCCGATCAAGTCTCTATACAGGAAAAATATTTTTTGTAAAGAGGAAAACTTGACAATCCGGCGCGCGCGTCGATAGATTCTCCGCAGCGGGAGAAACCGCGATGACTTTGCTATTGAACAACGCCGAGATCGCCCGGCTGATCGATGTGCGCGACTGCATTGCGCTGCTCACGACGGCTATCGCGAGCACGGTCTCGGCCGCGCCGCGCACCGGAGACGCAGCAACATCGTGGTGCCGACGTGAAAGCAGGCGGTAGGCGCGGCACTGCACCATCGGCCGCAGTCGGAAGCCTCGCCCCTGAGGAACCAAAGATATTATTATTTTACGAGGCCGACTTCGACGCGGTCGTTTCCCACCAGTTCTTGTCGAGATCGCTGAAGATAAACGAAACGTCGCCGTTTTTTTCTTCCAGATCCCAAACTTCCGTGATTCCGTACTTCTTACCGTCGGCGGAGAATTCGCGGTGCGCGTCCTGGACGTCGGCCAGCGTGGCGAGCTTGAGCGTGAAGCGGTTGACGGGCGCCAAATAATCGCGGTGCCCGTTCATCGGCAAGACCACGATGTACCACGGAGTCGAAGGATGCTTGATGTAGCTCGACTGTCTTCCGCCGCCGACGATGTCGAGGCCGAGTACCTCTTTGTAAAAACGGTCGCTCGCCTCCTTGTTGTCGCATTGGAGCGTGCCGTGGGACATCGCCTGCGGGACGTACCCTCTTCCCGGAAACCGATCTTCCGGCATGAGCTGTTTCCAGGGCGTCGCGGCGATGCGACGGCCGTGTTGGACCGCATTCGGGTTGTAGTACTCGATTTCCAGATCGTTGCCTCCTGGCTCTTTGAAATAAACCGAGTAGGCGAAGTGCGCCTCGTGCGGCTTGGTCACCGATTTGATGCCGTACTTCGCTTTATGGTCGTCGAGGTAGCTATAGGCCGCGGGGATCTCCTTGGAATTCGCAACTCGAAAGCCGTAATGGTTGTTGTGCGGCTTGCTGCGCGCATTAGGCCCGCCCTCGTGCACGATCAGGAGCCAATCGGTGTTGGGATGCTTGACGACGGCTTCGCCGTTGTTGCGTTTTAGTATCTCTAAAGCCAATAGATCGGTGAAGATCGGCAGCGTCTCGTCGAGAGAGCGGCATTCGTAGTGTCCGTGAATCAGTCCTACAGGCCGGAGCATGGCAGCCCTCCTTCTATGCTTGCTGTCTACTTTTAAAATTTTTAATTGAAACCACCCCAGGTGTCAACCAACGAACCATTTCCGATTTTAGATTTTTGATTTTCGATTCAATCCAAAATCGGCAATCCAAAATCTAAAATGAGACCGCCCTATTGGCTCGCGATGAGGGGCAGGCGCTGTCCGCAGCCTACTTCATCATCACCGTGGCGCCGGACTTCGCGCAGGCTTCGTCGAATACGCGCCGGATCTCCGGGTCTTCGTCCTCGTACTCGATCTGCATGCCTCCGTCTTTGATCGATACGTCCGACTTGATCTTTCCCGGTACGAGCTTGTGGCGGCGGCTTAGCATCTTGAGCGCTAGATACCGCGCGGGCTTGTTGCCCGAGTTGAAATGCTGATGAAACCAATTTTCCGGCGGAACAACGAGGGAGCCGGGGTTCCAGTCAAAACGCATTCGCTCAGCACCCTCGGGCCACATGAAAGAGTAACCTTTTCCGGAAAGGATCATGACGTGCGCCCCCGGTCCATGGCGGTGCGCTTTTTTATAGATGCCGACGGGAAACTCGGATACATGCGCGCCCATCGTGCTTTCGGCCAGCTCGAAGAAAATCGTTCGGTTGCCCTTGCCGCGCTCGTGCCACGCGACCGGCTCGATGTTGATCGCGTCGGCAACGAAGTTCGTCTCCAGAACGCGATCCTTATATAACCTTCCTCTTCCAGCGAAGTAGCCGTCCTCGCCTTTGAACCGGTCTGAGAAGACGTAAGGGTTGTTCATGATGAAATCTTCCGAGTGAAACAGGTTGAAGACGAGCGGCGCGCTGGTTACGGAAATGAGCCGCGCCTCGCGGTCGCCCTGACCATTGAAGTGCTGGTAAGAAGCGTTCAAGGGAATCGCGAAGAGACTTCCCTTCTGCCACTCGAAGCTCTGCTTGGGCCCGTTATCCTGCCACATCGTCGTCGCCCCGCGGCCGTCGAGGATATAGACCAGCTCCTCGAACAGATGGCGCTGCGGCCTGAGACTTTTTCCCGGCGCGATGCTGCAAACGTAAGCGTCGTCGAGATAGCCGGTCCCTGCGAGATTGATGAAGACGCCGTTGCCGCCCATTCTCTCCCACCACTTGAGCGGAACTTCGTAAACGTTCTCGACACCGAAGCCCTTGACGACATCGATGCCCTGCGACGCCGCCCAACGATCGTAGGGCGTGTCCATGCGCTCAGCGGTGCTGTCGACGCGCTCGTAAGCGGGTGAGCCTTCAGCTTGCATTCCTCAATCTCCTTCGTGAATTCCCCACGCACTCGGCCGTTTCTTCGTGACCTTCGTGTCCTTCGTGGTTAAATCCCTTCTCACCACGAAGAGCCTAGCGCGCCGCAGCCGCAACCAAAACTCGGACGTCTCGCGCAAAGACGCAAAGGCGCAAAGGTAAACGAAAACAATTCCGAACTTAGCGTCTTGGCGTCTTGGCGCGAGTAAATTCCCGCGTCCCAGAGTTCCGGGCCGTCGAGAGATTTGCGCAAACCGCGAAAACTTTTTAATCATAGTATTACGAAGCACACGAAGTTCGAAAATATAGTCCATAGCTCCATTATTTGCCCTTGAACGGCTTCACGTCTTGAAAGCCGTGCTCGGAGATGTCGAAGAAGTTGCCGTCGGGGTCCGAGGCGCGCAGCTCGGCGTAGGGACGGCCTTTGGGACGAAACTTGGGGGGATTCGACACCTCGAGCTTCCGGATCTTATCGACTATCTTGTCCACGCTATCCACGAGAAAGCCGAAGTGATAGAGACCGCTCCGCGCCTGCTGGTCCGTGTTCGGCAGGATCGCGAGGTTGAAATAACCGTCGGTCAAATACACGGGCCCGTCTTCGCCGCGCGGCCGGTGCAGCTCCTCGAGGCCGAAAACTTCTTTATAGAAGTTGGCAAGCTTCGCCGGATTTTCCGTCTTGATCGCGAGGTGGCGGATTTGCGCCATGGTATTCTCCTTCCGACTGCGGAATCATTTATAAACGGAATCGATAAACCCGCTGCGTTCCAATTCTTCGACGATCGATAGATCGACCAGCCGCTCGGCCTTGAGATCGATCTTCTTGCCGCCGATGCCGGCGTCGATCACCTGTTGAATCCCTTTCAGAGTCGGACGCGGCACTCTCTGGAGGTCGCCGGAATATTCGCGCCAGGTGGCTTCGAGAATCTGGTCGTCTTTCAACTGCGCGTATTTGGAGAGCACTTTTTTGGCGAACTCCTTGTCCGTCTTGTAGCGATGCATGCCGCGGATGAATGCCCGCATGAACTTGACCGCCGTCGGCCGCCGCTGCGCGATGTAACCGCGCGTCGTGATCACGCTCCCGGTGTTTTCCTCCATGGGCAGATCGACCAGCTCTCGCATGCCGAGCTGAATGGCTTTCAGGTGCAGCGGGAAGGACATTCTCTGGGCGTAGATTTTTCCGCCCGCCATGGCGGCGAGCCCTTCCGGCTGGCCGCCGGTCTGAACGATGGATACGTCTTTGTTGGGATCGAGGCCGCCTTTTTCCAGGATCAGGCGAAGAACGAAATCCGACGTCGAGCCGAAGCTCGTGATGCCGACGGTCTTTCCTTTGAGATCCTTGACGTCCTTGATCTCCGCACGTGTGATGAGGTGATGGCGGTTCACCGGGCTGATCGACGCGATAATAACCGCGTCGCTTCCCTGGAGGACCGCGGGAACGACGGCCGGCTCGCCGGCGTGAATGAATTGCCCGCTGCCGCCGATCAGCGCCGCGACGATTCTCGTGCTGCCGCCGACGCGCACCAGCTCGACGGCGAGCCCCTCGTCGTCGAAATACTTCGCCTCTTTGGCGATCATCGGCGCGAGCCAGCTCCCCGCCGGGCTGGGATAGAGAAACGCGATGCGTTCTTGAGCGCCGGCGTGAGAACTTAAAAGATGCCCCAGGCAAAATAAAAGCGCGATGACGATCCCAAGCGCCACTTTTTCTCCCCCACGAAACCTGTAGCCGGAAGCCCCCGCCGTTGTCAAGCAACATGATTTAGCTTTCGGGTCATTTTCGGGCTGCTTGCAAATTGGAGACACGCAGAGAGATTCTTCGCTGCGCTCAGAATGACATGGGATGGATTGTCATCCTGAACGAAGTGAAGGATCTCTCCGAAAATGTACTACCCGCATTCGTACCTACTTGACAACATATCACTCGAAGGCGATATGTTGGCCGCAGTCGACGGAGGATTTATGAAATCCATAACCGGCATGGCACGCTTCGCGTTCATCATTTTGCCGCTGCTGATTTTTAACTCGGCCGGAGAAGTTAGAGGCCAATCCTCAAAGGAAATCGTTGACGCGGCTAAAAAGGACGGGCAACTAGTTTTTTACGCGGGCATCCCAGTTCCGGATGCGCAGGCGATACTCGCGGTCTTCGAGAAGAAATATCCTTTCATCAAGACGACTTTTTATCGCTCGACCGGGCCGGCGTTGGTCTCGCGCATTCAAACCGAGCAGCGCGCCGGACAGTCCGTCTGGGATGTCATGAACAGCACCGGGTTCGAGCCTTACGTGCTGCTCGAGCAGGGTTATTTCACCAAATACGAATCGCCGGAGAGAAAACATTTTCCCGAGGGGCACAAGGATAGCGAAGGGTATTGGGCCACCATGTACACGAGTCCGAACCTGATGAGCTACAATACCCGGCTGGTTTCGTCAAAAGATCTGCCGAAAGATTACTCCGAGCTGTTGGATCCGAAGTGGAAAGGCAAGCTCGGCCTGGATTCGTCGGACTTTGAATGGTATTGCGAACTTGAAGAAGACATGGGGAAGTGAGAAAGCGCGTAATTTTTTTGACGGACTCAGAACGCAGGACGTGCGCCTGATTCAGGGACGCACACTGCTCACGGAGCTCTTGGGAACCGGAGAGTTCACCGTTCTGGTCAATAATTATCTTCAGAACGTCGTGGAAGCGAAGCGCAAGGGCAATGCCGTCGATTTTCTTGCTCTCGATCCCGTCATCGCCGGGTCGGGGCTCGTCGGCATCAACAAAAACGCGCCCCATCCCGCCGCGGCCAGGCTCTTCATCGATTTTGTGCTTTCCAAAGAGGGCCAGGAGCTGATCGTGAAAACCGACCGGAGCTCGGTGCGCAAAGACGTGGCGGGCAATCCCTTCGATTTGATAAAGAACGTCAGAATTGTCGCCTCGGATTTAAATCTTGGAAAGAATTATGTCGAGACGAGAGACGAATACCGGCAACTCCTCGGAATCAAATAGCATGCCGCGCGCTGGAGATTTTTTTCCTGGCGCCCGAGTTTGATGCATCACAGACAAGGAGACAGTTTTCATGACGTATGTCGATTGCGATTCCCATATTTTACCGCGCGACGCCTTTGACGAGGTTGCGCCGGAGTTCCGCGACGAAGGACCGCGCATCGCCGTGGATGCTGAAGGAAACTCCTCAGTGGTTTACCCGGCGCGGCAACGAAATATTCCAGACTACGCGCGGCACATTCCCAACCCCTTTAACCCGCGGCCGCGCACTTCGGGAGACGATCCGTCGGTTCGCGTCGCCGACATGAGCAAAGCCCGCTTCGACGTGCAGGTCCTGGTTCCGAGCAACGGCGCTTTCTATTACGACGTCGAGCCCAAGCTCGCGATGAGCGTCTGTCGCTCTTACAACAATGCGATCGGCCGCATCCTAAAAAAATATCCGGGGAAGTTCTTCGGGCTGGCGACGCTCCCGCTCCAAGATGCTCCGCGGGCGGCCGACGAGTTGGAGCGGGCGGTTCGCGGGCTCGGCCTGCACGCCGCCGTGAGCTACAGCAGCGTCAAGGAGAAGGACCTCGACGACGAGGAGCTGTGGCCGGTTTACGCCAAGGCCGAGGAACTCAACGTTCCGATCATCGTCCACCCCGTCAACACCGGGCCGATCGCCGGAGGTTGGCGGCTGACGCGCCACTACAAAACCCGCGGCTACGGTTTTTGGAGCGCCATGGGCAATGCCATCGAGAATTCGATCGCGCTGGCGAATCTCATGTTCGGCGGCGTCCTGGACGCTTTTCCCAGACTGCGCTTTTGCTTCATGGAGGGCGGAGGTACTCAGGTTCCCCATCTTATGGAGTCTCTCTCGGCGGTCTATCAAGGGGAGGGAGACTACGATCGCCTGAAGACAAGACCCAAGCGCGAGCCGGCCGGATACCTGGACCGGCTCTATTTTTCTATTCGTCCCACGGAAGGTTTGCTCGGCGTTCTGGTCGAGCGCCTCGGGAGTCAAAGCTGGGTCGTGGGGACCGACTACCCGCACGCGGACACCATGGGAAGTTGGCCGAATACGGTGCCGGTCATCAACGCGCGCGAAGATCTTTCCAAAGAGGCGAAGGACGCGATCCTCGGCGGCAACGCCCTGAGGCTCTTCGGCATGAACGGGCGGTAGAGAACAAGGAGGATCGATCATTTACGGATCCATCCCACCCTTGCTCTTTCACCGCCGAGGAAGTCCAAGAAACGATCCGTCGCTATCCCAATCCGGAAAAACCGGGAGAGCCGTCGGCGAATACGATAGTGACGGGAATCAGCGGCTACTCACGAAGCTAAGGCTTCTGCACCTGCAGATTGTTGACCACGCTCTTCACGCCGCCGACCTGCGATGCGATCTGCTCGGCGCGCGCCCGATCCGCAGCGCTCGCGACGACCCCGTTCAAGTAAACGACGCCCCGGGTCGTGTCCACGTCGATGCGGGTGAAGTTCGAGGCCTTTTCGGCCGTCAGCTTTGTCTTCACCGTCGCCGTGATGTTGGTATCGTCGATATTCTGGCCCATGGTCTCGCCGGTGAGAGCCACACATCCGGAAAGAGCCGTGAGGAGCAGGATGCAAACCGCCAGAGACCCCAGTGCTTTGGTCATAACCACCTCCTTGAACAATTGACGCGATTCATCGCATATCGTAAGAAAGCTTGCAATCGGTTTCCAGGCCCCTGCCCGGCGGCCGCCTCGACGAAGAAAGGAATTGAAATCATGAAAAAAGTGAAGGAGCAGCACCTGCCGCACAACACCGGCTGGGCCGGAGAGATAAAAAAGGGCCAGGTGCTGCGGATCATCGCGACCACCACGGTCGATTTCGTCTGCTTCAAACGGGAGAATTTGAAAGAGCGCTTTGACCAGGCACGCACCAAGGTTTACAACGGCAAGATTTTCGTCACCACCGGCGACAAGCTGATGGGACGAAACAACCAGCACATGATGACGATCGTCGCGGACACCAACGATCAGGGAACTCACGACCTGCAGAAAGGCATGTGCAGCGGCTACCGTTTTCAGCTCGCCAAAAAAGAGGGAAGGCTCCGGGAGTACTACCACAGAGATTACAAGGACGAAGACATTCCGGACCACGGCTGCTATGAAAATTTATCGCGGGCGCTGGCACCCTATGGCATCGAGCCGGAGGATATCCCCAATCCGTGGAACTTGAACCAGCATATGATCATCGACGGCAAGACCGGAAAGATGGAGCATACGACGGTCCGGGCGAAGCCGGGGAGCTACGTCGACCTCCGCGCCGAGATGGATCTATTGGTCGCGATGAGCGCCTGCCCCGACATGCCGGTGGGTGGACAACCGCTTGATCTCTTGATTTACGTACCGTTAATCAAGAGATAATTTTGAATGTTGAGTTTTGAATGTTGAGTTGCCGGACTCGGAGGCAAACATGGTAATCCAGGCGCAAAAATATAATGTTGGCGGCGTTTTGTTGGACCGGCCGTTCAAGATCCGGCGCCTCGGCCACTTCGGCTTCAACCTCGTGAACATGGATGAAGGCGTGCGCTTCTATACCGACTTTCTGGGATTTCGCGTGTCCGACGTGATCGATTTTTCGCGCCGTGCCAAAAGTCCCGATCAGATCGCCGGCCTCGGCGACCCGAAAGGCTACTTCACGCGCTACGGCGGCGATCACCACGCGCTGGTCCTCTTCAACAAGCGCGTGCGCGATGCTTTGGGCAGGGGCGACAAGCCCAGCGTCACGATCAATCAGATCACCTGGCAGGTGGGAAGCCTAAGCGAAGTCGGCGGCGCGATAAAATGGCTCACGGAAAGAGGAATAAAAATTCAGCGCTCCGGTCGCGACATGCCCGGCTCGAACTGGCACACCTATCTCTTCGACCCGGACGGCCACCAGAACGAGCTTTACTACGGCATCGAGCAGATCGGCTGGACCGGCCACAGCAAGCCCAGGGCGATGTACGACCGGGAGTTTCACGAGCCGCCCGCTCTGCCGCAGATTTCCGAATTCGAAGAAGTCGAGCAGGCGCTGAAGCGCGGCGTCGATATCACGTCCGGTCACCGCCACGTCGATAAACTCCCGGCGACGTACGACGTGGACGGCGTCTTGCTGCCGCGGCCGTTCAAGATCGTCCGTCTGGGACCCGTGGAGCTTTTCGTCGAGAATTTAGCAGCGGCGGAAAAGTTTTACCGCGACACGCTGGGCTTCACGCTCACGGAGGAAGTCGACTGGCGCGGCCACCGCTGCCTGTACCTGCGCGCCAACACGGAGCACCATTCGCTGGCGCTCTATCCGCTCGCGATGCGCGAGCCGCTCGGGCTGAGCGCGCATTCCACCTGCATGTCGCTCGGCCTCCAGCTCGCCAACTACCGGCAGCTTCGCGACGCCGTGAGCTTTTTCCGCAAGCACGGCGCGCGCTGCGCCGAAGTGCCGCCCGAGCTTTATCCCGGCATCGACTACGCCGCCCACGTCTTGGACCCGGACGGCCACTGCTTGAAGCTCTACTACTATATGGAGCAGGTCGGCTGGGACGGAAAGCCGCGCCCCAAAAATTTGCGGCGCGGCGTAACCAGCGGCGAGTGGCCTGAGACGGTCGAGCCGATGTCCGACACGTATGAGGGCGAGCCGTTTCTCGGTCCGTGGGGATAGAAAAGACTGAATTAAAACTTTGCGGTCTTGGCGTCTTGGCGCGATGCTAAATCGGACAAAGTATACTCGCGCAAAGGCGCAAAGCGCGCCAAGGCGCGGCCAACGGGGACAGGCAACTTTTTCGGGGACTGGCTGCTTTTTTGTATTCCCAAAAAGCTGCCTGTCCCCTGGTTCCGAAAAAGTAGCCAGTCCCCTAGAGGTAACGAATGCAATCTAAAGTGACATTCCAGTCGGACGGGCTCAATCTCTCGGGGATAGTTCACGTTCCGGACGATCTCCGTCCCGGCGACCGCTGGCCGGCCTTCCTCGTCCTGCACGGATTCGGCGGCAACAAAGAAAGCCGCGGCGCGATCGTCATCGTCGAGCAGTTGGCCCGATGGGGTTATATCGCGATGCGATTCGACTTCAGAGGATGCGGCGAGAGTGGCGGCGAGCGCGGCCGCATTCTTTGTCTCGATCAAGTAGCCGACACGGCGAACGCGGTGACTTACATGGCTAACCGGCCCGACGTGGATCCGGAACGGATCGCATTGGTCGGCAGCAGCTTCGGCGCGGCGGTGGCCATTTACACGGGAGGCGCGGACGGGCGCATCGCGGCCGTCATTTCTTCCGGCGGTTGGGGTGACGGCGAGCGCAAGTTTCGCCGCCAGCATCCGACACCGGAGGGTTGGGCGCGATTTACGCGCATGTCGGAGGAGGGCCGGCGCCATCGAGAGCGCACGGGAGAATCCCTTATGGTTCCGCGCTTCGACATCGTCCCCATCCCCGAGCGCCTGAGGCAAAACATGAGCGCCGGCTCGATCACGGAGTTTCCCGCCGAGACCGCCCAGAGCATGTATGACTTTCGCGCGGACGAAATGGTCGGAAAAATCGCCCCGCGGCCGCTCTTGCTCCTGCACAGCGCCAACGACTCCGTGACTCCCACCGAAGAATCGATCGAGCTGTTCAGGCGAGCAAAACAGCCGGTCGAGCTCCACTTGCTGTCCGAAGTCGATCACTTCATGTTCGGCGAGGGAAACTCGCGCGTCACCCGAATCGTTTCCGACTGGCTGGCGCGCTACTTCCCGGCGCACAAATGACTGCCATGCACAAACGGTGGATCATTGACCTCGGCTGCGTTTGCTTGCCTCTGGACTCTCACTCTAACCCTCTCCCTCAGGGAGAGGGAAGGGTGAGGGAGAAGAGCCGCAAGGTTCAATCCTGTATTTGAAGGCAATTCCGTGCCGAAATTCCAACACGCATCCCTGCTTCAGTTTGGCGATCGGCTGCTCCGAGCGGGCGGTTTCCCCGAGCGCGATTCCAAGCTCGTAGCAAAATTTCTCGTCAACGCGGATCTCCGCGGCTATCCGGGCCACGGCATCATCCGCATTCCCTCTTATTCGTCTTGGATCAAAGACGGCACGATCGATTTGGCGACAAAGCCGAAGGTCCTCCGCAAAAGCAAGACGACGGCCGCGATCGATGCGAACCATTACGTTGGCCAGGTCGTCGCGCACGACGGCATGAAGCTCGCCATCGAGAAGGCGAAAGAGCACGGCGTCGGCATCGTTACTCTCGCGCGCGCGGGACACGTCGGCAGACTGGCGGATTACATGGAGATGGCGGCGGAAGAAGGCATGATCGGCCTGGCCGCCGTCTGCGTCGGCGCGGGCAGCGTCACGCTCTACGGCGGCAGAGAGCGCGTGACCGGCACGAACCCGATGGCGTTCGGCATCCCCAGGCGAAACGGCGCCCACGTCATTCTGGATTTCGCCACGGCCGCGATGAGCATGGGCGAGCTGCAAAAAAGGGATTCCAGGGGTGAGTCGATCCCTGAAAACGTCATGCTCGACGGCTACGGAAATCCGGCGCGGGACATGAAAACGTTCCGCGGTCCGCCGCGCGGCGTGCTTCTGCCCTTCGGCGGCTACAAAGGTTCGGGGCTCAACCTGATTGTGGAAATTCTCGGCGGCATTCTCTCCGGCAACGGGTTGGGCAGACAATGGTGGGATAAGGGCGCGCACGCCGTCAACGGCGTGCTGCTACAGGCGATTGCAGTCGAAGAATTCCAACCGCTGGAGAAATTTTTCGATCAAGTGGAGGAGCTGGTCGCGCACGCGAAGGCGCTCAAACCGGC
>DASXUF010000014.1 GCA_036504975.1 Candidatus Binatia bacterium
CATACAATCGCCACTTTCGAAGAGCAGAGGGGGACGAACGAGAATGGACATAGCTGAAGCGCAGATATTTTTATCGCAGCACCATCGCGGCGTGCTGGTTACGCGCAAGCGGGACGGCGCGCTGCAGATGTCGCCGGTGTCGCCCGCACTCGACAACGAAGGGCGGGTCCTCGTCACCAGCCGCGAGACCGCCTACAAGATAAAAAATCTCCGGCGCGACCCGCGCGCTGCGCTCTGCGTTTTTACCGACGCCTTCCACGGCTCCCAGTGGATTCAGATCAGCGGCAGGGCGGATATCCTTTCGCTGCCGGAAGCGCTGGATCCGCTGATCCATTGGCACAGGCAGGTCAAAGGCGAGCATGCCGATTGGAGCGAATACCGACGGACGATGGAAAAGCAGCGCCGCGTGGCGCTCAGGATCGTCATCGAAAGCGCGGGACCGGACAAAAAAGGATGAAGGATGAGGGCTGAAGGATGAAAGATGAAAAGAAAAAAGCGAAACTCAGAACTCAGAATTCATAATTCAACATTATTTAAGCGCCGCGTCGGCCATCGAGAAATCGAAAATCTTGTCCGCGGCTACAGGTTCCTTGATCTTCAAGGCTTCCCTGCCCGTCTCAAGAATTTCCTTCTCGACGTCCGGTTCCAAACGGCCGGTCAGCGATAGGGTCTCAACGTCCTCCTTGTACATTCTGCGCGCAAGCTCGAGCTCTTTCACGCCAAGCTTTTTCTGGATGTAGGGAATCATGATCTCGGGATTGTCCTGATAAAATTTTACCGCCCGGTTCCAGCTACGCAGAAAGCGGACGATTTTTTCCCGCTTCTGTTTGATGTTTGCGTCCGTCGTGACCACGCCGGTTTGAAGATAGCGCAGGTGGTCTTTGCCGCGGGCCAGGACGCGATAGCCCTGGTCTTGCGCCAAATAAGTCGATGGCGGCGTCATCATCGCGCCGGCGACCTTACCGGTGAGCAATGATTGCAGACGCACCGTCGTGTCCATGCTCAGCAAGGTCACGTCTTTCGCGGGGTCCAGTCCTTTGGCCTGAAGCACGCGCCGCGTGATCACCGCCGCGGTTCCTTCGAGAGAGCCCACCGCGATCGGTTTTCCTTTCAGGTCGGCGCCCGTGGTAATCGACGGCGCGACGATCAGCTCGTGAAGCGGCCGGTCGTGCGAGACCGAAATAACTTTGACCGGCAGGCCGCGGAGCGCGGCGGCAAAACCGCTTCCCGCGTGGCAGGTGACGTCGATCTCGCCCGACATGAGGCTGCTGATGCCGATGATCCCGCGCACCACCAGCACCTGGAGGTCCAAGCCTTCCTGCGCGAAAAAACCTTTTTCCTGGCCGTAGTAGAGATGCGTGTAACTGAGGGTAGGGCCTGGGATGCTGATGTAGAATTTCTCGGCGGCCGTTACGGTTCCGGCGCACAAAAAAAACCATGCCATCAATCCGTACGGGAGAAAACGCATGTGCCTCCTCCTTTTCCCAAGGCTCCGCCGAGCGTGAATTGGAAAGGGGTGACCGCCGTGCGGCTTATAAAGGAAAGATCGTCAGCGCACCCGCGACCGGCGGGCGAAAGTCTCCTTGGCGATTTTCTCGACCAGATCGTCGCTCGACTTTCGGAACTCCAGGTCCAGAAGCACCATGTTCTTGATGCCTTCGGGGTCGAGCTTGGTCATGCCCTCGCGCATGACCGTGAATTCCCGATCGACCAGGAACTGTTGCCCTTCTTTGGAGAGGACGAAATCGACGAACAGCGCGGCGGCGTGCGGATGAGGCGCGGTCTTGAAAGCCCCCGCCGCGGCGAGCGTCACCACAAACGGATAGGCGAAGTGATAATCGACCGGCGCGCCTTTTTGCTTGAGCTCCTTCAATAGCGAAAGCCTGAGCTCGGGGGAGGAGTAGATCTCGCCCGCCGCGAGGAGCTGTATTTGCAAAGTGCGTCCGCGGCGAAACTGGATGTTCTGAGTCTCGACCAACCTGCGGAAAAAATCCTGGGCCTTTTCCTTGCCGAAGGCCTTGAGCGCGCCGCGGATGAAATTGTTCGGGAGAGGATCCAGCCCGATCTTGTCCTTCCAGTAAGGATCGAGGAGATCGAGATAGGTTTTCGGCAGCCGCTTGCGATCGATAAACCTCGTATTGTAGCCGAACGTCCATTCCGAGATGAAGATAGTCGTCCAGCGGCCGTCCTTGTCTTTGTAGTCCTTGGAAAAATATTTCCATTCGGGAGAGCGATGCTTCGCCAGCACGTCGGCCTCCGTGAAGGACAGGGCGACGTTGTCGCCGCCGGCAAAGACGTCGGCGATGTGCCGCCCCGCGCGATACTCCGTCAAATAGCGGTCGGCGAGCGCCTCGCCCCGTCCCTCGCGGATGAACTGCGTCTTGATGAACGGATATTTTTTGCTGAAGGTGGCGAGTAGCTGCTCGATCATCTCGCGCACAAAGACCGCGTAAAGCGTCAAAGAGCCTTCTTTCTTGGCGCCTTCGACGAGGACCTGTTGACGCTGCTGCGGTGAAAGGCCTTCCAGCTTCTGGTAGAGCTTCTCGGAATCCTGGGCGGTCGCCGAGACAGGAAGGAGCAGAGACGAAACGACGATGAGAACTTTGAGTCGTCGAAGCCAAAGCATGCTGCGCTCCTTAGCTGCGGGAAATCTTCGCCTCGCCGTGCCGTCAGAACATTTATCTCTTTCGCCGGTAGAAAACAATCAGCGCGCCGCGCCGTTCACGTTCCTTCGGTCAGCGCAGTTGTGGTACAGTAGTTATGGATATGAAAAATCCGCGACAGATTTGCCACTTCACCGCCTCCAATCCGGGTTACCTTACGCTCGAAGGCACCAACCAGTATCTTCTCGGCAAAGACGAGATCACCGTCGTCGACGTCGCGCTCTCATCGCCCGCTAACATCGATGGCATCATCGAGCGGGCGGAGGCGATGGGCGGGAAGAAGATCGAAAAGATCCTGCTCACGCACATTCACAGCGACCACTCAGGCGGCGCGCTGGCGCTGAAGAAACGCTCAGGCGCCAAGCTGGGGATTTCACGGCTCCGCGCGGGGTACGTCGGCGAGGAGGATTTTACCTACGGCGAAGGCGACGAGATTCCGTACGACGGCGGCAAGCTCAAGGTCGTCCACACGCCCGGCCACGAGTCCGGCCACTGCTGCTTCTACGAGCCGGAATTGAAAGATTTGCTGACGGGCGACCACATTCTCGGCCGCGGCACGACCGTGATCCCGCCGCCGGACGGCGACATGGCCGATTACATCAACTCGTTGGAAAAGTTGCTGGGGCTGGAAATCCGCCGCCTGCTGCCCGGCCACGGGCCCGAGGTGAACGATCCTTACGGCAAAATCAGAGAGTATATCGACCACCGGTTGATGCGCGAGAAAGAGGTGCTCAAGTGTCTCGGCGAAGGCGAGCAGAAGATTTCCGCCATCACGGCGCGGATCTACGCCGACACTCCCGCCGCTCTTCATCCGATGGCGCGGCTCTCGGTCGAGGCGCATCTTTTGAAGCTCATCAAAGAGGGGCGGGTGAGACGAGAGGGCGGGCGCTACGTTCTGGCGGCGGCGTAATGGGAATTTTCGGAGTGATCCTTCACTTCGTTCAGGATGACAATCCCCTAAGGAGTAATGCTGAGCCCTTCACTTTCTGTCATGCTGAAATATGAACGAAGCGAAGCATCTCTCTTTTCCGCTCAGGGTAGGCTCCGCGAAGAATCTCAGTTTTGTCTTACTTCTCCATGATCACGACGGGTAGTCCCTGGCTCACGAATTGTTTGGCTTGGGCCTCGGCGTCGCTCCGGCTGGAAAAAATTCCCGCCTGCACACGATAGTAGGTACTCTCATTCCTGCGGAAGGGGACGATCGTCACCTCCGACGGTTGTGCCAAGCTGTTGCCGAGCTGGTCTTTCAGCTTGGCGGCGTTTTCCATGTCGGCGAAGGAGCCGATCTGCAAAGTATAATCCAATCGGTCGCGGATTTTTTCGATCCTGGCGGGTCCGTCGATCACCTCGATGCGCACCGGAACGGTGCCCGAGCCGATCATTCCCAAAGATTGAGCGGCGGCATAGGAGAGATCGAGGATCCGTCCTTTGGCAAACGGGCCGCGATCGGTGATGGTGACCTCCGTCGATCGGCCGGTTTTCAAATTGACGACCATGACGCGCGTGCCCAAGGGCAGCGTCTGATGAGCGGCGGTGAGATCGCGCGGGTCGTAAACCGCGCCGCTGGCGGTGAGCTTGCCGTGAAAACCAGGCCCGTACCATGACGCGATGCCGGTCTGCGTGGGCCGGCCTGATGTCGGCAGGTTGGTTTTTGTGACGGGCAAAGAACAGGCGGCGAGGCATGACAGGATCAAGCAGGCCGGAATGCCGGACGGGAAGATTCTCTTGATCATTGTCCTTGAATATACACGAAGGTGTCGGGGGACGGAAGGAAATACGTCGCCGCAGAAAGGACCGTTTACCGGCGATTTGGATTGTGCTAGCTTAGACCATCACAAAAGAGGTTTCGTCATATGTCCGGTCATTCCAAGTGGAGCTCCATCAAACATAAAAAAGCGGCCAAGGACGCGAAGCGGGGCAAGCTCTTCACCAAGCTCATCAAGGAAATCACCGTCGCCGCGCGCATGGGCGGCGGCGATATCAACGCGAATCCGCGGCTCCGAACCGCGGTACTGACCGCCAAGTCGAACAGCATGCCGGCCGAAAACATCGACCGCGCGATCAAAAAAGGAACCGGCGAGCTCGAAGGCGTTCACTACGAGGAAGTTCAATACGAAGGATACGGGCCCGGCGGCGCCGCCATCATGGTCCAGGTGCTGACGGACAACAAGAACCGCACGGTGCAGGAGATCCGGCGTCTGTTCACCAACCACGGCGGGAACCTCGGCGAGAACGGCTGTGTCGCCTGGATGTTCGACAAAAAAGGCCTGATCACCGTGGACAAGTCCAAGGTCGACGAGGAGCGATTGTTCAGTCTGGCGCTGGAAGCCGGAGCGGAGGATGTCCGCGAAGAAGACGGCCTGTTTGAAATCATCACCCCGCCCGAGGATTTCCACAAGATCCGCCACTCGCTGGAGCACGAGAAGATCCCGACTGAAACCGCGCAGGTCACGATGATTCCCAAGAACACCGTCACCGTGGGCGCGAGTCACGTGGAGCAAATTTTGAAGCTTACCGAAGAGCTCGAGGACCATGACGACGTGCAAAACGTCTCGGCCAACTTCAACATTCCCACCGAATTCTTAGAGAAAGCCAGTTAATGACTCGCAGGCTGGGGCAGACCCTGGACGCGGATTCATCCAAAAGGCGCGAGCGGGTCCATCGTGACCATCGTATCTTGCGTATTTTGGGCATCGACCCCGGCACGGTGGCGACCGGATGGGGCGTGGTCGAGATGGTGGGCGGCTCGCTCGTCCACCTCGATCACGGCACCATCGGGTCGTCGTCGGGCGCAGGACAGGGAAACCGGCTGAAGCGGATTTATCACGGCTTGCAAGAAATTCTCGCGCGCTACGAGCCCCAGGGCGTAAGCCTGGAAAAAGTTTTTTTCGCGCGCAACGCCGCGAGCGCGCTCAAATTGGGCCAGGCGCGCGGCGTCGCCGTTCTGGCCGCCGCGGAGCGCGGCATCGAGCTCTACGAATACGCGACCGCAGAGATCAAGCTCGCCGTCGTCGGCTACGGCCAGGCCAGCAAGGAGCAGGTGCAGAAGATGGTGGCTTCTATTCTACACGTGCCGGAGCCGATCCCCGCGGACGCGGCCGACGCCCTGGCCGCCGCGATCTGCTATCTCCATCAGCGCGCGTTTCATTCCCGGATCCAGGAATCGGCGCCGGGAGGTTTGCGCGCGGCGCGCCGGTGAGAACGGATGATCGGCAGGATCAGCGGAACCCTCGCGCACAAAGCTCCCGGCGAAGTCACGGTCGATGTCGGGGGAGTCGGATATCAGATCTTCATTCCCGTGACCGTCTTCTACCGCTTGCCCGATCTGGGAGAAAAAGTCCGCCTCTACACCTACACTCATCTTCGGGAGGACGCGCTCCAGCTCTTTGGCTTTCTCGAGCCCGAGGAGAAGCAGGTATTTCTGCTGCTTAACAGCGTCGCCGGCATCGGGCCGAAGCTCGCCGTCACGGTTCTTTCCGGAATTCCGGCCGATGATCTGGCAAGGGCGCTGAGAGAAGGCGATCAGGCGCGGCTGGTTTCTATTCCCGGAGTGGGGAAGAAACTCGCGGAGCGAATGGTCGTCGAGCTTAGGGACAAAGTGATATCCTTGCCGGCGCAGGAGATCGCGACCG